>NZ_LGDO01000345.1:0-386 GCF_001279805.1 Streptomyces sp. XY431 | reverse complement strand
CAACCCCACCGCACGCGCCCGAGCCACCAACTGAATCGACACAATGCTGTCACCACCGAGTTCGAAGAACCCGTCATCCACACCGACCTTGTCGAGGCCGAGGACCTCCGCGAACACACCGCACAGGACTTCTTCCTGCGGCGTCGCCGGAGCACGACCCTCACCGGCCGACCCGAACTCCGGCGCCGGCAGCGCCCTGCGGTCCAGCTTCCCGTTCACCGTGAGCGGGATCGCGTCGAGGACGACCACGGCTGCCGGCACCATGTACTCCGGCAGGAACACGGCGGCCTCGGCCCGGATCTCGGCGGTGTCGAGTTCGCTGCCGGGGGTGGGCACGACATACCCGACCAGGCGCTTCTCACCCGGACGGTCCTCCCGCACCAGGG
>NZ_LGDO01000344.1:0-389 GCF_001279805.1 Streptomyces sp. XY431 | reverse complement strand
ACGACGCCCTGGACGCCGAGGCCGGGGACGTTCCGGAAGCCGTCGACGGCGGGCAGGGTGCCGAGGCGTTCGGCGGCCGCGGTGGCGACGGCGGCCGCGACGGGGTGTTCGGAGGCGTGTTCCAGGGCGCCGGCCAGGCGCAGGACCTCGTCCTCGGTGGTGCCGGGGGCGGTGTGGACGGCGAGCAGGGTCATCCGGCCGGTGGTGACGGTGCCGGTCTTGTCGAGGACGACGGTGTCGACCCGGCGGGTGTTCTCCAGGACCTCGGGGCCCTTGATGAGGATGCCGAGCTGGGCGCCGCGGCCGGTGCCGACCATCAGGGCGGTCGGGGTGGCCAGGCCGAGGGCGCACGGGCAGGCGATGATCAGCACCGCCACGGCGGCGGTGAA
>NZ_LGDO01000343.1:0-390 GCF_001279805.1 Streptomyces sp. XY431 | reverse complement strand
GTCGATGCCGGCGCGCTCCAGGGCCTCCCAGGAGGTTTCCAGCAGCAGGCGCTGCTGCGGGTCCATCGCGGTGGCCTCGCGCGGGCTGATGCCGAAGAACTCCGGCTCGAACACGGCGGCGTCCTGGAGGAATCCGCCCTTGCGCGTGTACGTCCGGCCGACGGCGTCGGGGTCGGGGTCGTAGAGGTTAGCGAGATCCCAGCCGCGGTCGGTGGGGAAGTCCGAGATGACGTCCGCGCCGTCCAGCGCGGCCCGCCAGAGGCCCTGGGGGGTGGTGATGTCACCGGGGTAACGGCAGGCCATGCCGACGATGACGATGGGGTCGTGGTCGGTGGTGGTGGTGCGGGTGGTGGTGGGGGTGTTGGTGGTGGTGCCTTGGATGTGTTGGTC
>NZ_LGDO01000342.1:0-390 GCF_001279805.1 Streptomyces sp. XY431 | reverse complement strand
GAACAACACATCCAAGGCACCACCACCAACACCCCCACCACCACCCGCACCACCACCACCGACCACGACCCCATCGTCATCGTCGGCATGGCCTGCCACCTGCCCGGAGGGATCGACTCGCCGCAGCAGCTGTGGCAGGCGGTGCTCAACGGCACCGACGCCATCTCCGAGTTCCCCACCGACCGTGACTGGGACCTGGCGGGGCTCTACGACCCCGACCCCGGCAGCACCGGCAAGACGTACTCCACCCGGGGCGGATTCCTCTCCGGGGCGAGCGAGTTCGACGCCGACTTCTTCGGCATCAGCCCGCGCGAGGCCACCGCGATGGACCCGCAGCAGCGCCTGCTGCTGGAAACCTCCTGGGAGGCCCTGGAGCGCGCCGGCATCGAC
>NZ_LGDO01000341.1:0-393 GCF_001279805.1 Streptomyces sp. XY431 | reverse complement strand
GGCGCGGGGGTTGAGTTCGGCGTAGCTGAGGACGGTGTCGTCGCAGACGAGGGCGGTGGCGTCGGGGGTGCGCGCGACCTGCGCCTCGAACAGCTCGGGGAGGACGGCTGCCGGGACGGGGGCGGCGGTGTCGTTCCAGTCGACCAGTACCGCGTCCCGCTCGGCCGGAGAGAGCACCTCGATCCGGGCGAGGTCCTGGTCGGGGTTCTCGGCGATGGCGTCGAGGAGTCGGGTGAATCGTTGGGCGAGCTGTTCGGCGGTGGTGCGGTCGAAGAGGTCGTGGGTGTATTCGAGGGTGCCGGTGAGTCCGGCGGGGGTGCCGTCGGGGTGGTGGTTCTCGGAGATCCGCAGGGAGAGGTCGAACTTGGCGGTGGTGGTGGTGAGGGGGTGGAG
>NZ_LGDO01000340.1:0-398 GCF_001279805.1 Streptomyces sp. XY431 | reverse complement strand
GGCGACCTGGTGAAGTGGCGCGCGGACGGGACCCTGGAGTTCGTCGGACGCGCCGACCACCAGCTCAAGCTGCGCGGCTTCCGGATCGAACTCGGCGAGATCGAGTCCGCTCTCATCCGGCACGCCGACCTCGCGCAGGCCGTCGTGGTCCTGCGTGAGGACCGGCCGGGCGACAAGCGCCTGGTGGCCTACGTCGTACCGACGGCCGGTGCCGCGCCCAAGCCGCAGGAGCTACGAAGCTTCACCGCCAGGACGCTGCCGGACTACATGGTGCCGGCGGCCGTGGTGGTCCTGACCGGGCTGCCGCTGACCCCGAACGGGAAACTGGACCGGAAGGCGCTGCCCGTACCGGACTTCGCCGCACTGACCTCCAGCCGAGGCCCCCGCACCGAGCGGGA
>NZ_LGDO01000339.1:0-398 GCF_001279805.1 Streptomyces sp. XY431 | reverse complement strand
GTGGCTGACGACGACGCCCTTGGGGGTGCCGGTGGAGCCGGAGGTGTAGATGACGTAGGCGGGGTGGGTGGGTTGGAGGGGGTGGGTGCGGTCGGTGTCGGTGGGGTTGGTGTCGGGGTGGTTTGTGGTGTCGGTGTGGTCGAGGAGGATGGGTGCGGTGCCCTGGGGGAGGGTGGTGGCGGTGTTCTCGGTGGTGAGGACGCAGGTGGGTGCGGCGTCGTGGAGCATGTGCCGGATGCGTTCGGTGGGGTAGGTGGGGTCGATGGGGAGGTAGCCGGCGCCGGTCTTGAGGACGGCGATGACGGCGGCGACGAGGTCGGCGGAGCGCGGCAGGGCGAGGGCGATGAGTTGTTCCGGTCCGGCGCCGTGTTCGATGAGCAGGTGGGCGAGGCGGTTGG
>NZ_LGDO01000338.1:0-398 GCF_001279805.1 Streptomyces sp. XY431 | reverse complement strand
TCCCGCTCGGTGCGGGGGCCTCGGCTGGAGGTCAGTGCGGCGAAGTCCGGTACGGGCAGCGCCTTCCGGTCCAGTTTCCCGTTCGGGGTCAGCGGCAGCTCGGTCAGGACCACCACGGTCGCCGGCACCATGTAGTCCGGCAGGATCGCCGCCATGTGCGCCCTGACGGCCACGGGATCGATGGTCGCCTGGGGCGACGGCACCACGTACCCCAGGAGCCGCTGGTCGCCGGGGCGCAGCTCACGCACCACCGCGACCGCCTCCGCCACCCCCTCGCAGCGGGTCAGGGCGTGTTCCACCTCGCCGAGTTCGATCCGGAAGCCGCGCAGCTTGAGCTGGTGGTCGGCGCGTCCGACGAACTCCAGGGTCCCGTCCGCGCGCCACTTCACCAGGTCGCC
>NZ_LGDO01000337.1:0-399 GCF_001279805.1 Streptomyces sp. XY431 | reverse complement strand
GCCGCCGGCCAGGGCCAGCGAGCACTCGCCGGACCGCAGCGCCCGTACCGCGAGGTGCAGCGCCACCAGCGAGGACGAGCACGCCGTGTCCACGGTGACGGCGGGACCTTCCAGCCCGAAGAAGTAGGCCAGGCGTCCGGAGACGATGCTTCCCGAGTTGCCGGTGCCGAGGAATCCCTCGACGTCCTCGGGGATGTGGGGCAGCAGCCGGGCGGCGTAGTCCTGCTGCATCAGGCCGACGTACGTGCCGACCGCGGCGCCGCGCAGGGCGGCCGGGTCGATGGCGGCGCGCTCGAAGAGCTCCCAGGTGGTTTCCAGCAGCAGCCGCTGCTGCGGGTCCATCGCCAGGGCCTCGCGCGGCGAGATGCCGAAGAACTCCGCGTCGAACTCGGCCGCGTC
>NZ_LGDO01000336.1:0-404 GCF_001279805.1 Streptomyces sp. XY431 | reverse complement strand
CACGCTCACGGTGTTCGAGAACTACCCGATCGACCCCGATGCCCTGACCATCGCCGACGGCGTGCGGGTGACCGGCTTCAACGGCATCGACGCCACCCACTACCCCCTGAGCTTCGCCGCCATGGTCAAGCCGGAGGGCCTGGCACTTCGCCTCGGCTACGCGTCCGAGCACTTCGACGCGCAGGACATCACGGCCATCGGGGCGCGTGTCCTGCGAGTCCTGGAGTCGTTGCTCGCGGATCCGACGCTGCCGCTCGGACAGCTGGACGTCCTCTCCGGCGACGAGCGGCACCGGATGCTGCAGGAGTGGAACGCCACCGGCCTGCCGGTCGGCACCCGGACGTTCGTCGAGTTGTTCGAAGAGCGGGTGGCGACGGCACCGCTCGCACCCGCCGTGGTGTTCG
>NZ_LGDO01000335.1:0-53599 GCF_001279805.1 Streptomyces sp. XY431 | reverse complement strand
TCCTTCAGGCGGCTTTCACACCGGCCCTCCGGGCGCTTCGTTCTTTCGTGTTTCCAGCTTATCAGATGTTTTCCGCTCCGTTTTCCGGAGTTTCATTCATCGGATTTCCCGAACTGGCCGGGGTCGCTTTCTTGCGACGTCCTCCACATTAGCGCATTCCGAGTGTTACTCGAAATTCATGCTCCGAGCGACACGCACTCGATGGGGGCCGTTTTCAGCGACTCGTTCAACACTAGTCCACCTGGAGGACATCGTCAAACATCAGGGGCGGGATCCGGCTGGATCCCGCCCCTGAGAGTCGAAGCCGCAGGTCAGCGGCGTCGGGTTTCGGTCACTTGATCAACTCGGCGGCGGCCAGGTTCCGCTTGCCGCGGCGCAGGACCAGCCAACGGCCGTGCAGCAGATCGGCCTCGGCCGGCACCGCCTCCTCGTCCGTCACCTTGACGTTGTTGAGGTAGGCGCCGCCCTCCTTGATCGTCCGGCGCGCGGCCGAACGGCTCGGGGAGAGACCCACGGCGACCAGCAGGTCGACGATCGGCTGGAGCTCGGTGACCTCGGCCTTGGGGACCTCGGCCAGCGCCGCCGCCAGGGTCGGGGCCTCCAGGTCGGCGAGGTCGCCCTGGCCGAACAGCGCCTTGGACGCGGCGACCGCGCGCTCGTACTGCTCGGCGCCGTGCACCAGCGTGGTCAGCTCCTCGGCGAGCGCGCGCTGGGCGAGGCGGGCGGCCGGGCGCTCCGTGGTCTCGCGCTCCAGCTCCTCGACCTCCTCCTGCGAGCGGAAGCTGAAGATCCGCAGGAAGTTGGGGACGTCCCGGTCGTCCGCGTTCAGCCAGAACTGGTAGAAGGCGTACGGAGTGGTCAGCTCGGGGTCGAGCCAGACCGTGCCGGACTCCGTCTTGCCGAACTTGGTGCCGTCCGCCTTGACGATCAGCGGCGTGGCCAGCGCGTGCACCGACTTGCCGTCGGCCTTGCGGATCAGGTCGGTACCGGCCGTGAGGTTGCCCCACTGGTCGCTGCCGCCGGTCTGCAGGCTGCAGCCGTAGCGGCGGTTCAGCTCCAGGTAGTCCATGCCCTGGAGGATCTGGTAGCTGAACTCGGTGTAGCTGATGCCGGCGTCCGAGTTGAGCCGTCGGGCGACGGCCTCCTTGGCGATCATGTTGTTGACGCGGAAGTACTTGCCCACGTCGCGCAGCAGGCTGATCGCGGACATCCCGGAGGTCCAGTCCAGGTTGTTGACCATGCGCGCCGCGTACGGGCCCTCGAAGTCGAGGAACCGCGAGATCTGGCCGCGCAGCCGCTCGACCCAGCCGGCCACCGTCTCGGGGTCGTTGAGCACACGCTCGGCGGTGGGCTTCGGGTCACCGATCAGACCGGTGGCGCCGCCGACCAGGCCGAGCGGGAGGTTCCCCGCCTGCTGGATGCGGCGCATGGTGAGGATCTGGACCAGGTTGCCGAGGTGCAGGCTGGGGGCCGTCGGGTCGAAGCCGCAATAGAACGTGACCGGGCCGTCCGCGAACGCCTTGCGCAGTGCGTCCTCGTCGGTGGACAGGGCGATCAGCCCACGCCACTGCAGCTCGTCGACGATGTCCGTCACGGTCACGCTTCTCCTTCGATCGGGCGCCCGCCCGGTGCGGGCCCGGTTCGTCCGGGCCCGGGTGCGGGACGACTCCAGCTTTGTAGAGCCTACGCGGTCCCGGCCAACGAGTTTTCTCCGCACTGGCATGGACGCGCCGGGCAGGCCGGATTCCGGGAGGGGCCGATTCCGGCCGGATCCGATTCCCGTCGGTCCGCTCGTGGCCGTGCCCCTCGGCGACACCGGAAATTCCGTTGTTCGACGGCCCCGTGCCCCTTCAGAGTGGTCCCACCGCCGCGCGGCGGCAGTGACGTGTGTGGAGACGGTCGTGCCGCCGTGGCACGCCCGCGGAAGGGTGGCCGAGGTGCGCAGCACGCTGGTTCTGAACGCAAGCTACGAGCCGCTGACGACGGTGTCGCTCCAGCGTGCCGTGGTCCTGGTGCTCCAGGACAAGGCCGTGGTCGAGCAGGCTCACCCACTGCGCACCGTGCGCGGGACGGGGGTGACCGTGCCGGTGCCGCGGGTGATCAGACTCCAGCGCTACGTCCGGGTGCCGTTCCGACAACAGGCTCCGTGGTCCCGCCGCGGGGTGCTCGTCCGGGACCAGCACCTGTGCGCCTACTGCGGGCGGCGGGCCACCACGGTGGACCACCTGCAGCCCAGGTCGCGCGGGGGTACGGACACCTGGATGAACACGGTGGCCGCCTGTTCCGAGGACAACCAGCGCAAGGCCGACCGGACGCCGGAGCAGGCGGGGATGAAGCTGCTCCGCCGGCCGTTCGTGCCGACGCCGCAGGCCACCCTGATGATGGCGCTGGGCCTGCGCGGCGCGGACGTCCGGGAGCTGGCCGCCTGGCTGCCGGCCCAGGTGGTCGCGTCGGCCGCGCCCTCCGCCGCCTGAGGCGGCACCCGGACCAGCGGGGACGGGGGAACCGGGGGAAGCTCGGCCGCGCATCGACGGGGGGAAGTCGGTGCGCGGCCGGGTCAGGGCGTGGGCCCTACTCCTGGGCCCGGTAGCCGGTCGCGGTGCCGAAGTTGGTCGAGTGCTCGGGAACGGCGACGACCCGGCCGCCGCCGATCAGCACCCGTCCGGAGACCAGCAGCGAGCCGGTGCCGGGCGGGAAGTTGCCGCCGACCGTCTGGCGCCCGTCGGCCAGGGCGAAGCGGCTGAGGTGGGCCGGCTGGTCGAGGCGCTCGTCGACCGCGAGCACCAGCGCGCCGCGGTCCACCGCGACCGCCCGGGCCGCGCCCTTCTCCCGCGCGGTGGTCCGCCAGCGCTGCTTGCCGCTGTCGAGGTCGTAGCCGACCACCGCGACGGAGCCGCCGGCGCCGTTCGCCGGAGCGACCGTGGTGATCATCGTGCGGTCCTGGAAGAAGGCCCCGGGAGTGGCCGAGAACATCCCGTGGGCGACGTCGAGTCGGCCCCCGGAGCCGGCGACCGGGATCTCGGTGGCGGGGTCGCCGTTGGCGCCCCAGGCGAGGACCCGGTCGTCCTCGGGCTTCTCACCGGTGGTGAGGACCACCGGCGGCTCGACCGAGAGCACCGTCGCGGTCCTCGGCCGGTTGTTCAGGGCGCGCGACCAGGTGACCTTTCCGTCGACGGCGTTCAGCGCGACGGCCTGGTCCACGGGGGCGGAGTCGGCGCAGGAGCTGGCGATCAGGACGGTACCGCCGGACGCCCCGCCGGAGAGGGTGCAGAACTTCCCCTGCCCGGTGTACTGCCAGAGGTCGTTGCCGCCGGTGGCCTCCCAGGCGACGGCGTGGCTGTCGCCGACCGCTATCACCTTGTCGTCGGTGACCCCGACGCTCGCCCCGTAGGCGCCCTTGGCGTCGGAGAGCGACTTGGTCCAGGCCGTCCGGCCGGTGCCGGTGTCGACGGCCGCGACCATTGAGCAGGGGCTCTTGGGGTCGGCCCGGGGCCGGAACAGCACGGCGCCGAGGCCGGTCAGGTTGACGGTCGGGGAGAGGCCGCAGGGCACGGCGCCGGCGGCGGGCGGCTCCATCGACCAGGTCGGACGGCCGTCCGTGAGGTCGTAGGCGCGGACGCCGGTGGCGTCGGCGCGGACCACGGTGCCGGCCAGCAGCCAGCTGCCGACCAGGGTGTCGTCACCGCCGGACTGGGCGACAGCGGAACCGGCGGCCCAGGTCCGGGTGTGCGCGACGGTGAAGCCCGGCTCGCCGCCGGTGGCGTTGTCGGCGGAGCCGCCGCCCTCCAGGCCGACCATGAGACCGGCCGCGACCAGGACACCGAGCGCGGCGACACCCGCCCCGGTGCGCACCAGCAGGGCCCGGCGGCCGGGGGTGTGCTCGGCGGCGACGACGGCGTCCGCGGCGGCCCTGGCCCTGGCGGCGAGGCCGGACCGGCCGGCGGTGCGGTCCGCCCGCCGCGACGAGGGCGCCACCGGCTCGGGTTCCGGTTCCGGCGCGGGCTCGGTGACGGGCTCCGGCTCCGCTTCCGGCTCCAGTCGCACATAGCCGTCGGCGGAGTACTCGGCCCCGGCGGGGGCGTACAGCTCCCCGCCGGTCGGCTGCTGCGGGACCACGACGTAGGGCGCGTACTGCTGGTGCTGGTCCGGTCCGTCGACGGCGCCGTGGGACCAGGGCTGCTGAGCGACGTGGCCGTGGCCGTACCCGGCCCGGGAGGTGTGGGGGTCGTAAGTGGCGTAGCCCTGCTGCACGTAACCCTGCTGCGCGTACCCCTGCTGGCCGTAGCCCTGCTCCACGTACCCGTGCTGGCCGTACGCCTGCTGCCCGTACTCCCCCGGCCACGCCTGCTGCGCCGGGTACTCGGCGTGGGCCTGCCCGGTCCCGTCGGGGTACGCCGGGTACTCGGCGTGCTCCGGGTGCTCGGGGTGCTCGGGCTGTCCGGCGGGCCACTCCTGGGGCGCCTGCTGCGGGTACCACTGCTGCGGGTGGCCGTCGCCGAGGGGATCCTGAGCCATCCGTTCCGTCCCTCCCGACCGCCTGCAATGCGGCAGTCAGCATCTCACGCCCCCGGAGCGGGGCGGAGCGGACGGTTCCGGTGTGGTCGGACGGGGCCCGACCGCACCGGTCCGGCGGTCCAGCAGTGGATCCGCCTACCGGGCGGACTCGGCGGCGAGGGCGGCGTCGATCCGGGCGGCGAGGGCGAGGTCGAGGGCGGTGAGACCCCCGGCGCTGTGGGTGGAGAGCACGAAGCGCAGGGTGCGCCAACGGATGTCGATGTCCGGGTGGTGGTCCATCGCCTCGGCGGCCTCGGCGACGGCCGCCACGACCCGGATCCCGGCCGGGAAGTCGGGGGCGTCGGCGGTCCGGACGATGCTGTCGCCCTCGCGCGTCCAGTGCGGCAGGCCCGCCAGCCCGGCGGTGGTCTCGTCCTCGGTCAGCCGTTCGCGGCTCATCGGCTCTCCTTGTCCTGTCGCCGGCGGCCGGTCGGTCGTCAGCCCGTCCGTCGGGGACGGGCGACCAGCTCGCCGCCGCAGTTCGGGCAGGCGCCGGCCATCTCCTCGGTGCACGGCCCGCAGAACGTGCACTCGTAGGAACATATAGAGGCCGGGCCCTCCGGGGTCAGCGACACCTCGCAGCGCTCGCAGATCGGTCGCATTTCCAGGGCCATGCCGGGGTCCCTCCGGGTCAGGTGGCGAGCAGCTTGACGACGGCCACCAGGCCGACGACGACGATGACGGCGCGCAGCGCCTGCGGCGGGAGGCGGCGGCCCACCTTGGCGCCGACCATGCCGCCGATCAGCGAGCCGGCCGCGATCAGCCCGGCGGCGGTCCAGTTCACGGTCGAGGTGAAGAGGAAGAACAGCGCCGCGACACTGTTGACGATCATCGCGAGGGCGTTCTTCACCCCGTTGATCCGCTGCAGGTCCTCCTGGAGCATCATGCCCATCAGGGCCAGCAGCAGGACGCCCTGGGCCGCGCCGAAGTAGCCGCCGTAGATGCCGGTGAGGAAGATTCCGACGAGCAGCAGCGGGCCGCCGTGCGGATCGCCGTCGGGGCGGCGGCGGGCCGCGACGGCCTTGGCGACCCGGGGTTGCAGCACCACGAGGACCAGGGCGAGCAGGATCAGCACCGGGACGATCGCGTCGAAGGCGGCGCTGGGCAGTTCGATCAGCAGGTAGGCGCCGAGGACGCCGCCGAGCAGGGAGGCGGTGCCGAAGCGGGCGAGCCGGGCGCCCTGGCCGGCCAGCTCGCGCCGGTAGCCGAGCACGCCGCTGGCCGAACCGGGGACCAGCCCGAAGGAGTTGGAGACGTTGGCGGTGACCGGCGGGAGTCCGACGGCGAGCAGCACGGGGAAGGTGATGAGGGTGCCGGAGCCGACGATCACATTGATCATCCCCGCGCCGACGCCCGCCACCAGGACGGCGATCGCCTCCCAGACCGTCATGAGCCACCTCCCGTTGGGGTCCTGCCGTCGCGATCATGCCGGACGGACGGGTGCCGGTACCAGCCTCGACCAGGATTCGGGACGTAGGACACACCGGGGACGAACAGACCCGAGGGCCCGCCCCCGTGCGGTACGGGAGGCGGGCCCTCGGTGGAGCGACGGGCAGGCCGCGCGGGCTACTGCTCGGGGTCGTTCTTGCGGTACTCCCGGAGCGGGTCGATCCGGGGGCGGGCGGAACCCTTGGTGTCGGTGTCCAGCGGGCGCGGGCCGGCGGCCGGGTCGATCGGCACCTGGGTGGCGGCGGGCGGGGCGGCCGGGGCCGCGGTGGGAGCGGCCATCGCGCTGCCGTTGGCGCCGCCGGTCAGACCGGTGAAGGCGCCGCCCAGGCCCTTGAGCGCGTCGCCGACCTCGCTCGGGATGATCCAGAGCTTGTTGGAGTCGCCCTTGGCCAGCTCGGGCAGGGTCTGCAGGTACTGGTAGGCCAGCAGCTTCTGGTCCGCGTCGCCCTCGTGGATCGCCTCGAAGACGGTCCGGATGGCGGCGGCCTCACCGTCGGCGCGGAGCACGGCGGCCTGGGCCTCACCCTCGGCCTTGAGGACCTCGGCCTGCTTCTCGCCCTCGGCGCGCAGGATCTGGGACTGCCGGTTGCCCTCGGCGGTGAGGATCGCGGCGCGCTTGTCACGCTCGGCGCGCATCTGCTTCTCCATCGAGTCCTGGATCGAGGTCGGCGGCTCGATGGCCTTCAGCTCGACCCGGTTGACCCGGATGCCCCACTTGCCGGTGGCCTCGTCGAGGACGCCGCGCAGGCCGGCGTTGATGACCTCGCGCGAGGTCAGGGTGGACTCGAGGTCCATCGAGCCGATGATGTTGCGCAGCGTGGTGACGGTGAGCTGCTCGATCGCCTGGATGTAGCTGGCGACCTCGTAGGTGGCCGCCCGCGCGTCGGTGACCTGGTAGTAGATCACCGTGTCGATGTTCACCACCAGGTTGTCCTGGGTGATCACCGGCTGCGGCGGGAACGGCACGACCTGCTCGCGCAGGTCGATCCGGTTGCGGACCCGGTCGATGAACGGGACCACGATGTTCAGGCCGGCGTTGAGCGTCCGGGTGTAGCGGCCGAAGCGCTCCACGATCGCGGCGCTGGCCTGCGGGATGACCTGAATCGTCTTGATCAGCGCGATGAAGGCCACCACGACCAGGACGACCAGGACGATAAGGACGGGTTCCACGGACTCTCCCCTAGACGACCAGGGCGGTCGCGCCCTGGATTTCGACGACGTCGACCTGCTCACCCGGCTGGTACACCTGCTCGGGGTGGAGCGCGCGGGCCGACCAGATCTCACCGTTGAGCTTGATCCGACCGCCCTCCCCGTCGACCTTCTCCGCGACGACCGCGGTGGCGCCCTTGAGCGCCTCGATGCCCATTCTGATCTGCGGGCCCTTCCGCAGTGCCCGGTAGGCGATCGGGCGGACGACGACCAGTTGCGCGACCGAGACCGCGACGAAGGTCAGCACCTGCCACACCACGTCGGCGCCCAGACCGGCGACGCCGGCCGCGAAGAGCGCGCCGACGGCGAACATCGCGAGCTCCGGCATCGTGGTGATCACCAACGGTATGCCGAGGCCGACGGCGACCAGGAGCCACCAGATCCAGCTGTCCACGTGTCCATCCTAGGGAGGGAAGGGCCTATGAGGCGGTCAGTTCCCGCAGGTGGAGGGGCGGAAACCGGTCGCACGTGCGACCGGTTCCGGTTCGGCCTAGTTCAGCGGAGTTCAGTGGCGTCCGGCCGAGGCCCGGTCGGGCCGCGGAAGGGCCCCGCCCGGGCCGGTGCGGGCCGGGCCGGTGCGGGCCGGGCCGGTGCGGGCCGGGCCGGTGCGGGCCGGGCCGGGCCGGTTCAGCCGAGCGGCAGGCCCTGGGCGGACCAGCGGTCGCCGTGGCGCTCCAGGGTCAGCGGGAGGCCGAAGCACCTGGAGAGGTTGCGGGCCGTGAGCTCGGTGTCGATCGGTCCGGCGGTGAGCACCTTGCCCTGACGGATCATCAGGACGTGGGTGAAGCCGGGGGCGATCTCCTCGACGTGGTGGGTGACCATGGCCATGGCCGGCGCGAACTCGTCCTGGGCCAGGGCGCCGAGGCGGCGGACGAGGTCCTCGCGGCCGCCGAGGTCCAGGCCGGCGGCGGGCTCGTCGAGCAGCAGCAGCTCGGGGTCGGTCATCAGGGCGCGGGCGATCAGGGTGCGCTTGCGCTCGCCCTCGGAGAGGGTGCCGAAGCGGCGGTCGGTCATGCCGGCCATGCCGAGGCGGTCGAGCAGGGCGAGCGCGCGGGACTCGTCGGCCTGCTCGTAGGACTCCTGCCAGGTGACGGTCATGCCGTACGCGGCGGTGAGCACCGTCTGCAGCACGGTCTGCTCGGCGGGCAGCTTGTCGAACATGGCCGCGCCGGCCAGGCCGATCCGCGAGCGGAGCTCGAAGACGTCGATCTCGCCGAGCTTCTCGCCGAGGACGCTGACCTTGCCGGAGGTCGGGAACAGGTACGAGGAGGCGATCTGCAGCAGGGTGGTCTTGCCCGCGCCGTTCGGGCCGAGGATGACCCAGCGCTCGCCCTCGGAGATGGACCACGAGACCTGGTCGACCAGTGCGCGCCCCTCCCGGACCACGGAAACGTCCACCAGCTCCAGCACGTCGCTCATGCCTATGCCTTCCCCAAAAACAGATATACGGCCGTCGGTGCGAGCGGCGTCCCGTCCCGGCGGCCGGTGGGCACGGGATTGGGTGCGCCGCACGCGCATGGGCAAACCTACGCCACCCGGGTGTCCGCCGATTCCGTAGGCTGGCCGGATGCTCGCCACACCTGCCGACAATCCGTACGAAGAGCCCCGTTCGGGGCGGCTGGCCGCCTGGGGCAACGCTCTGCTGGCCGGACTGGTGCCGCCCGACAACGCCGCCGCGGCGGTCCTGGGGGCCGACGAGAGCCACCGGGTGACCGGTCTGCCCGGGGACGGCCCGGACGAGCGGCACGGGCTCACCTGGGCGCTGGGACGGCTGCGGGTGCTCGGGGTGAAGGGCCTGCGGCTGGCCCTGCCGTCGGCCGGGCACCCGCTGGGACTGACCGGCCCGGCGCCGTTCAACACGCGCGCGCTGGCGGCCGGGGAGGCCGTGCTGGCGGTCGGGGTGCCGCTGGGGCTGGTGCCCGAGGTGGAGGTGTTCGGCCCGCCCGGGGACCGGTCGGCGACCGTGCTGTGGCGCTGCGCCGAGGTGAACGACGCGCCGCCGGCCGATGTGCCCTCGCTGCACGAGGCCGAGTTCGAGCTGGCCGACGGGCTGCGCCGGGCCACCGTGCTGCTGACCCGGCTGGACGTGGCCGGGGCCGGACCGGAGTCGCTGCGGGCGCTGGAGGCGTACCGGCGGCGCGGGCACGCCGAACTGCTGGCGCCCGGGTACCCGCCGCGCGCGGTGCGGGTGCTGGAGTCGGCCCGGCAGGTGGCGGCGCTGCTGTCGATCGCCTCCGGCGGCCACGGCGCGGCGGTGAGCGCCTCCGAGATGGCGGCCCGGCAGGAGGCGCTGGCGCCGCTGTGGCGCACGGCCCGCCGGGCCCAGGTGGCGGCGTACAACGCGCTGGTGGACGAGCGGGAGCCGTAAGCGGCCGACCCCTAGCGGGTCTCGCCGTGCCGGACGGCCCAGAGCGCGGCCTGGGTGCGGTCGGCGAGGTCCAGCTTCATCAGGATGTTGGAGACGTGGGTCTTCACCGTCTTCTCGGACAGGTGGAGGCTGCGGGCGATCTCCCGGTTGGAGCGGCCGTCGGAGATGTGGCCGAGCACCTCGCGCTCGCGCTCGGTGAGGGTGCCGCCGCGGCCCTGCGGCGGGCGCGGGCCGTCGTCGGCGAGCAGTGCCTCGGCCAGCTCCGGCTGGAGCAGCACATGGCCGGCGTGGACCGAACGGATCGCGCCGGCCAGTGCCTCCGGGTCGACGTCCTTGTACACGTACCCGGCGGCGCCGGCCCGCAGCGCGGGGACCATGGTGCGGTGCTCGGTGAAGCTGGTGACGATGAGGATCCGGGCCCGGCTGCCCTCCTCCTTGAGCGTGCGCAGCGCCTCGATGCCGTCGACGCCGGGCATCTTGAGGTCCATCAGGACCACGTCGGGGTCGAGCGCGCGGGCCCGGTCGACACCTTCGGCGCCGTCGGCGGCCTCGCCGACCACCTCGATGTCGTCCTGCACCTCCAGGAAGGTGCGCAGGCCGCGGCGGACGACCTGGTGGTCGTCGACCAGCAGGACGCGGATCGCGGACAGGGAGTCAGGCACCGGGGACCTCCATCTCGACGATCGTGCCCGTTCCGGGGGACGAGTCCAGGGTGAGCCGGCCGCCGACGGCGGCGGCGCGGTCGCGCATCGAGGCCAGGCCGAGGTGGCGGCCGGCCCGTCGGACGGCCCCGGGGTCGAAGCCGCGGCCGTTGTCGCTGACCCGCAGCACGGCGCCGCGTTCGGGCGTTCCGGCCAGGGTGACGGTGACGCGGCCGGCGCCGGAGTGGCGCAGCGCGTTGTGCAGGGCCTCCTGGGCGACCCGCAGCAGGGCGGCCTCCTGGGCCTGCGGGAGAGCCCGGACGCGGTCGGCGGCGAAGGCGATGTCGGCGTTGTGGGCGCGGTCGAGGACCTGCACCTGGGAGGCCAGGGTGGCGCTCAGGCCGTCCTCCTCCAGTGCGGCGGGGCGCAGTTCGACGACGACGGCGCGCAGTTCGTCGGCGGCCTCGGCGGCGAGCCGGGCGACCTCGGCGAGTTCGGCGCGGGCCCGGGCCGGGTCGCGGTCGACGAGCTTGGCGGCGGCCTTGGCGGTGAGGCGCAGCGAGAAGAGCTTCTGCGAGACGGCGTCGTGCAGGTCGTGGGCGATCCGGGCGCGCTCGCCGGCCAGGGTGAGTTCGCGGCTGCGCTCGTAGAGGCGGGCGTTGGTCAGGGCCAGCGCGGCGTGCGCGGCCAGTATCCGCAGCAGTTCCTCGTCGTGGTCGGTGAAGCCGCCGCCGCCGCGCTTGTTGGCGAGGTAGATGACGCCGATCACCTCGGGCTCGTCCTCGTCGTGGTCGGCGTCGACGATGGGCATGCCGAGGAAGGCGCCGAGTTCGGGGTGGGCCTCGGGCCAGCCGCCGAAGGCGGGGGCGCGGCGGACGTCGTCGAGCCGGATCGGGCCGGTCTCGTGGAGCATCGCGGCGAGCACGCCGTGCTGGCGGGGCAGCGGTCCGATCGCCCGCCACTGCTCGTCGGTGACGCCGTCGACGACGAACTGGGCGAAGCCGCCGTGGTCGTCGGGGACCCCGAGGGCGGCGTACTCGGCGCCGAGCAGCCGGCGGGCGGAGGCGGTGATCCGGCGCAGGACCTCGCGGACCTCCAGGTGGCGGCTCATCCCGAGCAGGGCCTGGCTGACGGCCTCGATGCTGGCCAGGCAGGGTTCGCAGGCGGGCAGGGTGCCGTCCGGCGGCGGGCCGACCGGGACCCGGTCGGCGGGCAGCGGTCCGGCGTGCCGGTGGTCGCTTGGCACGGTGGGCATGACGCCAACCTACCGCCGTCCGCGGGGCCCGCGCGTCGGTCCCCGGCCGGGTGGGGCGCAGGTCCAGCGACCTAGGTCGTGCCCTCCGGACCGCGCCGGACGGGGGCGGGGAGCGGGGCGCGGAACGGGGCAGGGACGAGGCGCGGAACAGGGCAGGGAACGGGCCGGGGAACGCCGCGGGGGCGGCCCGCCCCGGTCGGGGTGGGCCGCCCCCGTGCTGGTGGCGGTGCCGGGCGTCAGCCCTTCTGCATGACCTCGGGCTCGTGACGGCGCTGGAGGCGGGTGACGATGACGCCGATGACGACGGACATCAGGATCAGCACGCCGGCGTCGAACCAGAACTGGCCCGAGTTGTGGCCCCAGAGCGCGTCGTACTCGGGGTTCTGGAAGTCCTTGTTCCAGGGTCCGAGCAGGTGCGACAGGTCCAGCGTGGTGGCGACCATGCCGGTGCCCCAGCGGGCCGGCATCAGCCAGGCGAACTGCTCCAGGCCGGGCTTGGAGAAGATCTGGAACAGGCAGCCGGTGAAGACGACCTGGATGATCGCGAACATCACCAGCAGCGGCATGGTCTTCTCGGCGGTCTTCACCAGCGCCGAGATCGCCAGGCCGAACATCATCGAGGCGAAGCTCAGCAGGATCAGGCCGAAGCTCATCTCCAGGATCGGCAGGTCCTTGACCACCAGGCCGTGCGCGGGCAGCTTGCGCGGCAGGAAGCCGACGGCGGAGATGATCGCGCCCTGGATCACGCTGAAGAAGCCCAGCACGATGATCTTGGACATCATGTACGCCGAGCGGGACAGGCCGGTGGCCCGTTCCCGTTCGTAGATCGCCCGTTCCTTGATCAGCTCGCGGACCGAGTTCGCCGCGCCGGAGAAGCAGGCGCCGATCGCCAGGATCAGCATGATCGTCGCGGCGCCGCTGTTCAGGCCCAGCTGCGACTTCGGGTTCGGCGCCAGCCCCGGTTCGTTGGGGATCAGCACACTGACCGCGCCGAGCACCGCCGGCAGCAGCACCGACAGCGCCAGGAAGCCCCGGTCGGAGGCGAGCACCGAGGCGTAGCGGCGGATCAGCGTCCACAGCTGCGAGCCCCAGCTC
This sequence comes from Streptomyces sp. XY431, assembly GCF_001279805.1. NCBI lineage: Bacteria > Bacillati > Actinomycetota > Actinomycetes > Kitasatosporales > Streptomycetaceae > Streptomyces > Streptomyces sp. XY431. Next base: position 41,028 of record NZ_LGDO01000335.1, on the reverse strand, counting down.
TGCGGCTTCGGCGGGCGGACCGCCTCCTGGACGATCTGCGCGGACTGCACGGCGCCGGACTCCACGTCCGCCGAGTACTGCTGGTGGTGCACCGAGCTGCGGTAGCGGCCGGCCCAGTCGTGGTCCGGGTAGTTCTCGAAGGCCTGGAAGACATCGGCCCAGGTCTCGTACCCGAAGAAGTGCAGCGCCTCGTCCGGCGGACCGAAGTAGGCCACCGAACCGCCCGGCGCCATCACCAGCAGCCGGTCGCAGAGCGCGAGTTCGGCCACCGAGTGGGTGACGACCAGGATCGTGCGGCCGTCGTCGGCGAGGCCGCGCAGCATCTGCATGACCTCACGGTCCATGCCCGGGTCGAGGCCCGAGGTGGGCTCGTCCAGGAAGATCAGCGAGGGCTTGGTGAGCAGCTCCAGGGCAACCGAGACGCGCTTCTGCTGGCCGCCGGAGAGGGCGGTGATCCGGTTGTCCGCGCGCTTGTCGAGGCGCAGCTCGTAGAGCACCTCGTCGATCCGCGCCTCGCGCTCGCGCGGCTCGGTGTCGCCGGGGAAGCGCAGCCGGGCCGCGTACTTGAGGCCGGTGCGGACGGTCAGTTCCTTGTGCAGGATCTCCGACTGCGGCACCAGGCCGATCCGCGAGCGCAGTTCGGCGAACTGCTTGTAGAGGTTGCGGCCGTCGTAGAGGACGTCCCCGCGGTCGGCCGGGCGGTAGCCGGTGAGGGCGCGCAGCAGGGTCGACTTGCCGGAGCCCGAGGGGCCGATGACGGCGACCAGGGACTTCTCCGGGACGCCGAAGCTGACGTCGTTGAGCAGGACCTTCTTGCCGCCCTTGAAGTCGACCTCGACCGTCAGGTGGCGGGCGGAGAAGGAGACGGCGCCGGTGTCGACGAACTCCTGCAGCTGGTCGCCGACCAGCACGAAGCTGGAGTGGCCGACCGTCAGCCGGTCCTGCGGACCGATCAGCTGCCGCTCGACCCGCAGGCCGTTGAGGAAGATGCCGTTGTGGCTGCCGAGGTCGACGATCTCGTACCGGCCGTCGGGCAGCTGGCGCAGCTCGGCGTGGTGGCGGGAGACCTGGAGGTCGGAGACGACGATGTCGTTGTCCAGCGCACGACCGATCCGCATGGTGTTCATGCCGGCGGTCAGGTTGCGGATGACCGTCGGCTGCGGGCCGCCGTCGTGCGGGGCGGGCGCCTGCTGCGGGAACCCCTGCGGGGCGTGCTGCCCCGGGAAGCCCTGCTGCTGCGGGAAGTGCTGCGGCTGGACCTGCGGCTGCGGCTGGGCCTGCGGCGCCGGCTGCTGCTGCCACTGCTGCTGCGGCGGGTAGGGCTGCTGCGCCGCCGGGGGCTGCCACTGCTGCTGCGGGGCGGCGCTCCGGCTGGTCGCGGCCTCGTGCCAGGCCGGCTGGGCGGCCTGCTGGGCGGCCGGCGCGGAGAACGCGAGCCTGGGGCCGTTCTCGGCGTTGCCGAGGTTGACCACGGCCCCCGGGAACAGCTGGGCCTGCAAGGTGCGGGCACCGCCCGTGTAGGTGCCGTTGGTGCTGCCGTGGTCGTCCAGCTGCCAACCCGCCCCGTTGAAGGAGATGGTGGCGTGCTGCCAGGACACCCGCGCGTCGTCGAACTGGAAGTCCGACTGCGGATTGCGACCGATGGTGTAGGACCGCCCGGGTTCCATGACCCGCTGCTGTCCGTTGATCTCGATGACGAGTTGCGGCACTCTCGCCTGCCCCGCTCTCTCGGTTCCCCCGATGGTGCGCCCCGGCCAGGTGGGGCGAAATGATCGTGAATCTGACGGGGGAATCATTCCAGCCCGTCGGCCGCGGGTGAAAGCCGCCCCCGCGGACTGTGACCAGGCGGCAACGATTCACGGACCGCCCTTGTACGACCTGGTGCGGCCGGACGGCGGGCTCGTCGTCCGGCGGGACCGCGGGCTCGTCCACGAACCGGACGGGTGCCGTCGCGCCGTCCGGCTCCGGGTAGCGTGGGTGGCACCATGAACGCATCGCCCTTGGCCGCCGAGCCGTTCCCCGCCCCGCAGCCCCGGACCGAGGACGGGCGCACCCTGCTCGTCAAGGTGTTCGGCAAGGACCGCCCCGGCATCACCGCCGGGCTCTTCGCCACCCTGGCCGGGTTCGGCGTCGAGGTCGTCGACATCGAGCAGGTGGTCACCCGTGGCCGGATAACGCTGTGCGCCCTGGTCTCCGCCCCCGCCGCGCGGGGCGCCGAGGGCGACCTGCGGGCCGTGGTGCACCGCTGGGCCGAGGAGCAGAAGCTCCAGGCCGAGATCATCTCCGGCATCGGCGACAACCGGCCGCGCCGCGAGGGCCGCTCCCACGTCACCGTGCTGGGCCACCCGCTGACCGCCTCCGCCGTCGCCGCGCTCACCGCGCGGATCACGGCCGCGGACGGCAACATCGACCGGGTCTTCCGGCTCGCCAAGTACCCGGTGACCGCCGTCGAGCTGGCCGTCTCGGGTGTGGCCACCGACCGGCTGCGGGCCGAGCTGGCCCAGGAGGCGGCCACCCAGCGGGTGGACGTCGCGGTGGTGGCGGCCGGGCTGGAGCGGCGGGCCAAGCGGCTGATCGTCATGGACGTCGACTCGACGCTGATCCAGGACGAGGTGATCGAGCTGTTCGCCGCCCACGCTGGCTGCGAGCAGGAGGTCGCCGAGGTGACGGCCGCGGCGATGCGGGGCGAGCTGGACTTCGCGGAGTCGCTGCGCGCCCGGGTGGCGCTGCTGGCCGGGCTGGACGCCGCGGTGACCGAGAAGGTGCGGGCGGAGGTCCGGTTCACGCCGGGCGCCCGCACCCTGATCCGCACCCTGCAGCGGCTGGGCTTCCAGGTCGCGGTGGTGTCCGGCGGCTTCACCCAGGTCACCGACCACCTGGTGGAGCAGCTGGGCCTGGACTACGCGGCGGCGAACACCCTGGAGGTGGTGGACGGGAAGTTCACCGGCCGGGTGGTCGGCGAGATCGTCGACCGGGCGGGCAAGGCCCGCTGGCTGGAGCGGTTCGCCGCGCAGGCCAAGGTGCCGCTGGAGCAGACGGTGGCGATCGGCGACGGCGCCAACGACCTGGACATGCTGAACGCGGCCGGGCTGGGCGTGGCGTTCAACGCCAAGCCGGTGGTGCGGGAGGCGGCGGACACCGCGGTGAACGTGCCGTTCCTGGACACCGTGCTGTACCTGCTCGGGATCACCCGTGAGGAGGTCGAGGCGGCCGATGTGGTGGACGTCCTGGACCACCCGGAGGCCGGCGCGCGGGACTGACGGCGCGCGGGGCCGACCGGACGCACCGAGGGGCGCGCGGACCATGTCCGCGCGCCCCTCGTCGTCGATCCGGTCCGCTGCCCGCCGCTCAGTCCTGCGGCGTGAAGTACGAGACCAACTGCGCCACACCCGGTTCGACGTTCTTCCACGAGCCGGAGAAGCTGAGCACCGCGACGGCCGCGGTCGGGAAGCCGCCGAGCCGCAGCCGCTCCAGCGCGTCCCGGTCGCCCTCGTCGCCGGCCAGCACCTGGGTCAGGCCCAGCACCCCCGGGTTGTGGCCCACCAGGACCACGTCGGCGTACTCCTCCGGGGTCTCCTGGAGGACGGTGATGATCTCGCCGGGGCTGGCGTCGTAGACCCGGTCCTCGTAGACGGTCCGCCGCACCCGCTTCGGCAGCTCGTGCGCGGCGAGCTTCCAGGTCTCCCGGGTTCGCAGGGCGGTGGAGCAGAGCACGTAGTCGGGGTTGATACCGGAATCGGCGAGCCAGCGGCCGGATTCCGGGGCCTGGTGGCGGCCCCGGTCGGCCAGCGGCCGCTCGTGGTCGTCGACGCCGTCCGGCCAGTCGGCCTTGGCATGGCGGAGAACGATGATCCTGCGGGGCGTGTCGGCGCTCATACCCAGCAAGCTTGGCAGAAAAGCCGGCCGCGGGCGCGATGCTGCCCGATGGCGCCACCCCCGGCGTCGGGGAGTGCCATCATGCGGGGTTCACCCGGGCGTCCCCCCGGGGTCGGCCGATGTTCCGGGCGGCGACGGTGTCAGCCGATGTTCCGGGCGACGATCGCGACGATCACCAGCAGGACGACGATGCCGCCGATGATCGCGGCGAGCTGGCCGAGCTTCTTGTGGCCGTCGGTGGGGTTCGGTTCGAGAACGGGCATGCCCGGATTCTCCCACCCCGGACACGCCCGTCCCGCACCGGGACCCGTTCCCCCACCGGGACCCGTCAGGCCGCGACGGCCCCGGAGGCCGTCGCCACCGCCTCGTCCTCGATGTGCCGGGCCCGGGCCGCCCGCAGGCCGAACAGCATCTGCGGCACCAGCAGCACCGCCAGGAAGCCGAGCGGCAGGTACCACTCTCCGGTGGCCTGGTAGAGCCGGCCGATCAGGATCGGGCCGGGGATCGAGATCAGGTAGCCGACGCCCTGGGCGAAGGCCGAAAGCTGGGCCACCCCGCCGGCCGTCCTGGCCCGCAGGCCGATCATGGTCAGCACCAGCGGGAAGGCGCAGTTGGACAGGCCCACCAGGACCGCCCACAGCCACGGCGCACCGGCCGGGGCCAGCGCCAGCCCGGTGTAGCCGGCGATGCCGAAGGCCGCCAGGACCACCACGAACAGCCGCTGGTCACCGCGCCGGGCGGCCAGGTTGGGCAGCACGAAGGACACCGGCACGCCGATCACCATGGTCAGCGCCAGCAGCACGCCCGAGGTGCCGGAGGAGACCCCGGCGTCCTGGAAGATCGTCGGCAGCCAGCCCATCACCACGTACGCGCCGGTGGCCTGGAAGCCGAAGAAGATCGCCAGCGCCCAGGCGGTGCGGCTGCGGGTGATCGGCAGCCGCACGGTGTCCGGCGCGCCGGGCGCCGCGCCGGCGGACTCCCGCCGCCGGCCGAGCAGCACCGGGATCCAGAGCAGCAGGGCGACGGCGCCGAGCCCGGCCCAGACCCCCAGTCCGAGCCGCCAGTCGCCGCCGAGCCCCTTGGTCAGCGGGACGGTCACGGCGGCGGCCAGCGCGGTGCCGGCCGAGAGCGCCATCGAGTAGAGGCCGATCATCGGCCCGACCTTCTCCGGGAAGTACCGCTTGATCACCACCGGGATCAGCACGTTGGAGACGGCCACCCCGGCCAGCGCGAGCGCGGTGAGCAGCAGGAAGACCGCCGTGCCGCCGGCGAAGGAGCGGGCCAGCACGCCCGCGGTGATCGCGCCCATGCCCGCGGTGACCACCGCGACCGGGCCGAGCCGCCGGGCCAGACCGGGCGCGGCGAAGCCGAACAGGGCGAAGCAGAGCGAGGGGACGGCGGTGAGCAGGCCGGCCACGGTCGGGCTCATCCCGAGGTCGGTGCGGACCTGGTCCAGCAGCGGCCCGAGGCTGGTGACCACCGGGCGGAGGTTGAACGCGGCGGCGGCGATCGCGAGGGCGAACAGCCAGCCGAGGTGGCGACTTCTGGGCGGAGCCGGCCGCTCGGCCTGCGGCCGGGCGGCGCCCCGGGGGTCGACCCGGGAGGAAGCGGTGACGGGGTCTGCGGTGTCTGCTGCGGACGACATGCGGGCCATCATAGAATGATGGGATGAATTAGCGCATCCTCGAATTGGCATGATGGCCCGACCCACCCGACCCAAGGAGTCCCCCGTGGCGCTGTCCTCGCCGAGGCGCACCCCGCTGTCCGACCAGGTGATCGCCCAGCTGCGCGCGCAGATCACCTCCGGGGAGTGGCCCGTCGGCTCGCGCATCCCCACCGAGGCCGCCCTGGTCGAACAGCTGGGCGTGGCCCGCAACACCGTGCGCGAAGCCGTCCGCGCCCTCGCCCACAACGGGCTCCTCGACATCCGCCAGGGCTCCGGCACCTACGTCCTCGCCGCCAGCGAACTCGCCGGCGTGATGCACCGCCGCTTCGCCGACGCCGACCGGGCCCAGGTCGCCGAACTGCGCACCACCCTGGAGACCGCCGCCGCCGGCCTCGCCGCCGCCCGCCGCACCGACCGCGACCTCGACCTCATGGACTCCGCCCTCGCCCGCCGCGAGGACGCCTGGCACTCCGGCAACGCCGAGGACTTCGTCCAGGCCGACGCCGCCTTCCACCAGACCGTGGTCGCCGCCGCCCACAACGACGTGCTCTCCGCCCTCTACGCCGACCTCGGCGAGGTCACCCGGGCCCTGCTGCGCCACGACGTCGGCCCCGAGATCGTCCCCGAGCGCTACCTCGGCCACGACGACATCGTCGACGCCATCCGCGCCCGCGACGCGCAGCGCGCCTCGCACGAGGCCGGCCGCGCCATCGGGGCCTGCGACCGGGAGGGGTGACCGGGGGCCGGTCCCCGGCCGCTCGCGCCTTGCGGGCGGCGGGATTTGGCGTGCTAACGTCCCGTGAAAATTCGCGGACGGCCGGTCTCCGGCCGCAGTGGACCACAACGGGGAGAACTGATGGCGGATCCGGACCTGAAGCTGGGCCAGGGACCGGGTGGCGGGGGGCCCACCAAAGTGTCGACGAGTGCGCTGGACAAGGCGGCCACCGCACTCGACGGCATCGCCACCGACAGCACCACGGCCGGCAAGACCGCCGACGAGTCGACCGAGGCGGCCGCCGGCAAGCTGAGCGGCTGGGACACCGCCGCCGCCCTGCGCGGCGCGGTCAAGGAGTGGCACGAGCAGGTGTCGCAGCTCAACGGCCGCCTCAACCAGGAGGCCGGGATGATGCGGCAGACCCACACCAACTACCTGAACGTCGAACACGGCATCGCCACGTCGTTCACCGGGAAGGCGTGAGCATGAGCCTGCTCGGTTTCGAGGACGTCATGAAGGCGGACCCGTCCGCGATGGCCAAGGCCGTCGCCGACTGGACCGAGATGGCCCGCAAGTACCAGGGCGTCCAGCAGCGGCTGGAGACCGAGGTGCTCTCGGTCACCGGCAACCAGAACCTCTGGCTCGGTTACACCGCGTTCACCGCCAACCAGCACGTCAGCTACACCCGGCAGCAGGCCATCGACGCGCAGACCGAGGCCAAGGCCGTCGCCTCGATCATCAAGGACGCCCAGGCCGACTTCGAGTCGGCGCAGAAGAAGCTGAAGCAGGCCGTCGCCGACGCCCAGGCCGACGGCATGAAGGTGACCGGCACCGGCTCCGTGATGTTCGACGTCGGCGCCCTCGACCCGGCCACCCGAAGCGCCTACCACCACGAGCCCGACTACCAGCGCGAGTGCAACGAGGCCGCCGGCCAGTGGGCGCAGAAGATCAAGATCTATGTGGAGGAGGCGACCGCGGCCGACCAGCGGGCCGCCCTCCAACTGCGCCGCGCCGCCAAGGTCGGCGACATGAGGAACGAGTTCAACGGCCAGGCGGTCGGCGGCGGCGACGAGGCCGACGGCAAGCGGGCCGCCGAGCTCGCGGCCCGGCTCAAGGACGGCAAGACCCTCAGCCCGGAGGAGCTCGCCGAGCTCAACAACCTGATGAAGGCCAACTCCGGCAGCCCCGTCTACGGCCAGACCCTGCTCAACACGCTCGGCCCCGAGGGCACCCTGCTGCTCGCCGACGAGCTGGAGGTCCGGCTCAACGAGCGGGGCGGCAAGCTCAAGGGCGAGTACGGCGAACTGCAGACCAACCTCGCCAACACCATCGCCGGCGCCACCAGGGACACCAGCACCAAGTTCTACCAGGACTTCCGCAAGGGCCTCCAGGAAGCCGGCGTCAAGAACATCGACGCCCGCCACTTCGGCGGCAACACAGCGCCGATCTACGGCTACCAGACGCTCGCCACCCTGCTGCAGCACGGCAACGCCGGGTACGGCGCGCAGTTCCTGAACGACCTCGGGGCCGATGTCATAGCCGCCGAACGCAAGGACAACCACTGGAGTTCGCACCAGTTCAACGGCCCCCGCCCGGACCTGGTGCACGACCCGGTGGACGGCGTGCTCAAGCTGATGGGCCAGAACCCCGAGGCCGCCACCCAGTTCCTCGACCCCAAGGGACCGGGCGCCGAGGACCGCCTCAAGTACCTGCTGCGCGACCGCGAGTGGCCCACCACCTACACCAACACCCTCTTCGGCCCGCCGATGAACGACAAGGGCACCCACCAGGCCGGCCTCGCCGCCGCCATCGAGGCCGCCGCCACCGGCGACGTCCCCGGCGACAACGCCCACAACGGCGGCCCCCACACCCCGGCCCAGGCCCGGGTGATGCAGGGCGTCATCGACGCGCTGGACGCCGACGGAAAGGGCAGCGAGGTCCACGACGATCTGAAGATGCCGATCGCCAACGCGCTGTCGGACTACGTGGACGACACGCACAAGATCCTCAGTCAGCACCACACCAACGCGGACCACGGCGGCGCCTGGGAGGAGAACGGCGAGGGCCACCTCGGCGGCACCGCCGACCATCTCATCCGGGTCATGCGCGGAGCCTCCGACGAACCGGAGGCCTACGCCACGCTCTACAACGCCGAACGGGCCAAGGCCGCCGAGCTCCTCGCCGCCATCCCGGGCGATCCGCAACTCGGCCCCGAACTCCGCGAGGGGCGGGCTCAGAACATCGGCACCGCACTCGGCGCCTACGACGCAATCCGCTCGGACGTCATCCTGGACGAGAAGGACGACCGGATGGAGTGGGCCGACAAGACCGGCGAGTTCGCCTCCTCGATGAACGGCACCGTGACGGGCTTCATCCCCGAAGTCGGGGACGTCGCCGGCGCCTTCATCGACGCGAGTATCAGCGGCTGGGTGGACGACGTGAAGAAGGAAGCTCAGGACGCAGGCAATACCAAGAACTCCAACGAGCACTTCGCCGCGCTGACCCAGAGCCAGGTCATGGCCGGCGAGTGGGGCCGCCGGAACCACCTCAGCCAGGACGAGACCGAGGTGATTTCGCAGTCCCTGGGGACCGGCCACACCAACGGCCACAGGAATGCGTCGATCGCCCTGGGACGGAACGGTCAGCAGTGAAGCTCTCCCGACGTACTCTGGCGATCCTCGCGGGTGTCGTCCTTCTCGTCCTCGGCGCGGGCGGCCTCGTCTCCTGGCAGTTCCCCAACCTGTTCCTCCCGGACCGGCTCTGCGAGGGCGCTGTCGCCGCCGAGGACGCCGAACGGGTCCTCGGCACGGGCAAAATCGTGGTCGCCAGCAGCCGCGCGTCGAGCGACCGCAACGACCCGGACGCGTACTGCGCGATCAGCCTCAAGCGCGGCGGCAAGTACGTCGCCGAGATCCATCTGCGGACGAGGAAGGCCGCACTCTTCGAGCCCGCCCTGCGGGCCGATCCGGCGATGTCCCAGCCCGACCGGGGGCCGGTGGGCGCGTTCGGCAATTCACGCGGCTGGTTGCTGATGGCACCAGGCTGCCGGCTCGCTTCCAAGGACGCCGAGAACTACCCGGCCCGGGACGCCGATGCGGTCGCGGTGGACGTCACCCGCGACAACCAGCCCGATCCCTACCAATCCGCCCGTGCCGATACGACCGCGTCGCCCGCCGCGCGGGAGAGTCTGGCCCGGCTGGCGTCCGGGTTCGCGGCTGCCGTCGCCCGGCGCTCCGGCTGCGGATCCACCGAGGTGCCCGACCTCCACCTGACCACCGGCGAGCAGGTCGGACAGGTCGTCGTCGACGGGCAGCTCTGCGGAGTCCCCGGAGCCGGTGCAACCGGAAAACTCCAGGCCGATCTTCGCCAGGACCTCAGCAGCCCTTCGGCTCCCGTCCAGTCCTGCTGGATCTACGACGACAACCGATCGACCCCGGTCTACCGGTTCACCGCCACCCTCGATGCGCGCTACCCGAAGTTCGCCGTCCTCAGTGTCGGCAACAGCCCCCTGGGTCCGTTGCCGACCGGCTGGCGGGGAACCGGCAAGGACAATCTGGTTGTCGCGCCGTGCGGTACCGGCAGCCTCACGCTCGAAGCCTTCCGGTCGTCGGCCGAGGACCGAGGGGTCTCGGCCCTCGAAACCTCCGCCTTCCGGGCCTGGGCCAACGCCATGGCGGCCAAGTACGGCTGCGAGCCGGTCGCCCCCAAGTAACCCCGGAAAACGCCGCTGCCCGGCACCCCCTCCTACGAAAGGGGTGCCGGGCAGCGGCGTTCGTACCTACCCGAGGCGTCAGGCGCCGATGGCGTGCAGGCCGCCGTCGACGTGGACGATCTCGCCGGTGGTCTTCGGGAACCAGTCCGACAGCAGGGCGACGACGCCGCGGCCGGCCGGCTCCGGGTCGCTCAGGTCCCACTTCAGCGGGGAGCGGTCCTCCCAGGTGGCGGCGAGGTCGCCGAAGCCCGGGATGGACTTGGCGGCCATCGAGCCGATCGGGCCGGCCGAGACCAGGTTGCAGCGGATGTTCCGCTCGCCCAGGTAGCGCGCCAGGTAGCGGTTGGTCGACTCCAGGGCGGCCTTGGCCGGGCCCATCCAGTCGTACTGCGGCCAGGCGTACTGGGCGTCGAAGGTGAGGCCGACGACCGCGCCGCCGTCCTGCATCAGCGGCAGCAGCGCCGTGGTGAGCGACTTCAGCGAGTACGCCGAGACGTGCATGGCGGTGGCCACGGACTCCCACGGCGTGTTCAGGAAGTTGCCGCCCAGGGCGTCCTGCGGGGCGAAGCCGATGGAGTGGACGATGCCGTCCAGGGTCGGCAGGTGCTCGCGCACCTGGTCGGCGATGCCGGCCAGCTGCTCCTCGCTGGAGACGTCCAGCTCCAGGACCTTGACCGGGTTCGGCAGCTTCCTGGCGATGCGCTCGGTCAGGCTCGGCCGCGGGAAGGCGGTGAGGATGACCTCGGCACCCTGCTCCTGGGCCAGCTTGGCGGTGTGGAAGGCGATGGAGGACTCCATCAGCACACCCGTGATCAGAATGCGCTTGCCCTCAAGGATTCCGCTCATGACTCAGTGACCCATGCCCAATCCGCCGTCCACGGGAATGACGGCTCCGGTGATGTACGCGGCCTCGTCCGAACCGAGGAACCGCACGGTGGAAGCGACCTCGGCGGGCGCCGCGTAACGGCCCAGCGGCACGCCGGCGACGATCTCCGCGCGGCGCTCGTCGGTGAGCACCGCGGTCATGTCGGTGTCCACGAAGCCGGGGGCGACCACGTTGACGGTGATGTTGCGCGGACCCAGCTCGCGCGCCAGCGAACGGGCGAAGCCGACCAGGCCGGCCTTGGAGGCGGCGTAGTTGGCCTGGCCCGGGGAGCCGGAGAGGCCGACGACCGAGGAGATCAGCACGATCCGGCCCTTGCGGGCGCGCATCATCAGCTTGGACGCGCGCTTCACCACGCGGAAGGTGCCGGTGAGGTTGGTGTCCAGGACGGAGGTGAAGGCCTCCTCGGACATCCGCAGCAGCAGGGTGTCGTTGGTGATGCCGGCGTTGGCGACCAGCACCTCGACCGCGCCGCCGTGCGCGGCCTCGATCTCGGTCAGCGCGGCGTCGACCTGGGCACTGTCGGTGATGTCGCAGCGCACCGCGAGCACGTCGTACTTGGCCAGCGCCTCGGGGACCTCACCCGAGCGGCTGGTGATGGCGACCTTGTCGCCCGCCTCGGCGAAGGCCAGGGCGATCGCGAGGCCGATGCCCCGGTTGCCTCCGGTGACGAGAACCGAGCGGCTCAACGATCCACCTCTCTCCGTTGTGTGCGCACGCCGTGTGTCCGCGTACCACTCCGTGATGTCCGCGCACGTCGAAACGATGTACGCGTTGCGACGCTATCGGTCGGCCCGGCGCGGCGACGAATCGGGCTCCCACAGCGCAGCACCGGTGGAACTGTCGGTACCCGACAATTCGGCCCGGGGCGGATTTCCCGCCATTCCCCCATGTGGCGGGGCCGTATTGTCGTGTCCACTGAGCCGCACGTCCGGGAACCCGGCAGCGGGGCACGCCCGTTGTGCCCCCTGGTGCGGCACGAGCCGGGGCCGCCGCACCGGGGCCGACCCGGGCCCACGGCCGGACAGGGGCCCCGGCGACGACGATGCGGAGCGCGGAATGAGCGAGGCACAGGCCGGGACGACCCACCGGCGCGGACGACTGGCGGCCCTGGCCGCACTGGCGGCCGGCGCGGGAGCGGTCGCCTGGGCGCTGCGCGACCTGCCGGCGGCGTTCGGCCGGCGGCCGGACGGCGAGCGGGAGGAGCGGCTGCGCAACTCCCCGCAGTACCGCGACGGCGTCTTCCACAACGCGCCCTCCGAGCTGGCCCGGCCGACCGCCCAGGCGGGCATCGACGTGGAGACGGTGCGCCGGGCGCTGTTCCAGCGCGACGGCCGCACCCCGAGCCACCCGGTGCCCACCGTCCGCCCGGCCGAGGGCGCCGGGACGGCCGCCGAGGGCGTGGCGGTCACCTGGTACGGGCACGCCTCGGCGCTGGTCGAGGTCGAGGGCGCGCGGGTGCTGCTCGACCCGATCTGGAGCGAGCGGTGCTCCCCCGCCGCGCAGGTCGGCCCGCGCCGGCTGCACCCGGTGCCGGTGGAGCTGGAGGAGCTGCCGCAGGTGGACGCGGTGCTGATCTCGCACGACCACTACGACCACCTGGACATGGCGACCGTCCGGCGGCTGGTGCGCAGCCAGTCCGCGCCGTTCGCGGTGCCGCTCGGCATCGGCGCCCACCTGCGCCGCTGGGGCGTGCCCGAGCACCGGATCATCGAGCTGGACTGGAACGAGACCTGCACGCTGGGCGAGCTCACGGTCACCCTGACCGCCGCCCACCACTTCTCCGGCCGGGGCCTGACCCGCAACACCACGCTGTGGGGCTCCTGGGTGATCGCCGGTCCGAACCGCCGGGTCTACTACACCGGCGACTCCGGCTACTTCGAGGGCTACGCGCGGATCGGCGCCCAGCACGGCCCGTTCGACGCCGCGCTGGTGCAGGTCGGCGCGTACGACCCGGCGTGGGCCGACATCCACATGACGCCGGAGGACGCCGTCCTCGCCCACCGCGAGCTGGACGCCGGACTGCTGGTCCCTGTGCACTGGTGCACCTTCAACCTGGGACTGCACCCGTGGGCCGAGCCGATCGAGCGGCTGCTGGTGGCGGCCAAGGAGCAGGGCGTGCCGCTGGCGGTGCCGCGCCCGGGCGAGCGGGTGGACGTCGACAACCCGCCGGAGCCGGACGGCTGGTGGGAGGGCGTCGCCTGAGCCGGACGGGACCGATGGGACCGGCGCGGCCGGAGCCGACGCGCGCCGAGGGGCCACGCCGGGAGGAATGCGCTGGCCGGAAGCCCCGGTGACGGGCCATGATGCCGTGCGGGTACCCCCGTTCACCCGGGGGTCCTGCACCACCGTCCCCCCGACCAGGGAGCCCGATTGCCTCCGCTGCCCCCGACCAGCACGCCCCCGGCCCCCGGCGGCGCCGCCCCGCGCACCGTCGACCCGCTCTTCCTCGGCCTGCCGCTGCGCGCGCTGGCCGACGCCGCCCTCACCCGGGCCCGTGAACTCGGCGTCGAACACGCCGACTTCCGCCTGGAGCGGGTGCGCAGCGCCTCCTGGCGGCTGCGCGACGCCCGACCGGCCGGCACCTCCGACAGCGTCCAGCTCGGCTTCGCCGTCCGGGTGCTGCTGGACGGCGCCTGGGGCTTCGCCGCCGGGGTGGACCTCACCCCGGACGCGGCGGCGCGGGTGGCCGAGCAGGCCGTCGCGGTGGCCCGGCTGTCCGGCGGGATCAGCCGCGCGGCTGGGTCGAAGGAGCGGGTGGAACTGGCCGCCGAGCCGGTGCACCCGGACGTCACCTGGGTGTCCGCGTACGACGTGAACCCCTTCGAGGTGCCGGACGCCGAGAAGACGGCACTGCTCGCCGGGTGGAGCTCCCGGCTGCTGGCCGCCGAGGGCGTCTCGCACGTCCAGGCGACCCTGCTGACCGTGCAGGAGAACAAGTTCTACGCGGACACCGCCGGCACCGTCACCACCCAGCAGCGGATCCGGCTGCACCCGGAGCTGGAGGCCACCTCGGTGGACGGGCGCACCGGCGCCTTCGAGTCGATGCGCACCCTCGCCCCGCCGGTCGGCCGCGGCTTCGAGTACCTCACCGGCGCAGGCTGGGACTGGGACGCCGAACTCGCCGAGCTGCCCGTCCTGCTGGCCGAGAAGATGCGGGCGCCGAGCGTCGAGGCGGGCCGCTACGACCTGGTGATCGACCCGTCCAACCTGTGGCTGACCATCCACGAGTCGATCGGCCACGCCACCGAACTGGACCGCGCGCTCGGCTACGAGGCCGCCTACGCCGGCACCTCCTTCGCCACCTACGACAAGCTCGGTTCGCTGAAGTACGGCTCCGAGCTGATGCACGTCACCGGCGACCGCACCGCCGAGCACGGCCTGTCCACGATCGGCTACGACGACGAGGGGGTGGCCGCGCAGTCCTGGGACCTGGTCAAGGACGGGGTGCTGGTCGGCTACCAGCTCGACCGGGCGATGGCCGGGCTCAAGGGGCTCGGGCGGTCCAACGGCTGCGCCTTCGCCGACTCCCCCGCGCACGTCCCGGTGCAGCGGATGGCGAACGTCTCGCTGCAGCCCGCCGCCGACGGCCCGTCCACCGAGGGCCTGTTCGCGGGCGTCGAGAACGGCCTGTACATCGTCGGCGACCGCTCCTGGTCGATCGACATGCAGCGGTACAACTTCCAGTTCACCGGGCAGCGCGCGTACGCCATCCGCAACGGCGAACTCGCGGGCCAGGTCAAGGACTTCGCCTACCAGGCGACCACCACCGACTTCTGGGGCTCGATGGCGGCCGTCGGCGGCCCGCAGACCTATGTGCTGGGCGGCGCCTTCAACTGCGGCAAGGCGCAGCCCGGCCAGGTCGCCGCGGTCAGCCACGGCTGCCCCTCGGCGCTGTTCCGGAACGTCAATGTGCTCAACACCCAGCAGGAGGCGGGTCACTGATGGCCGCGACGCAGCCCCACGAACTCGTCGAGCTCGCGCTCGGCCTCTCCCGCGCCGACGGCTGCGTGGTGATCGCCGACGAGGAGTCGACCGCCAACCTGCGCTGGGCCGGCAACGCCCTCACCACCAACGGCGTCACCCGGGGCCGGCGGCTCACCGTGATCGCCACGGTGGACGGCGCCGAGGGCACCGCCTCCGGCGTGGTCTCCCGCGAGGCCGTCGTCCCGGAGGAGGTGGCCGCGCTGGTCCTGGCCGCCGAGGAGGCCGCCCGCGCGGCCGGGCCGGCCGAGGACGCCCGGCCGCTGGTCACCACCGCCGAGCAGACGCCCTCGCCGGACTTCACCGCGCCCCCGGCGGAGACCTCGATCGAGGTGTTCGCGCGGTTCGCGCCCGCCCTCGGCCGGGCCTTCGCCGACGCGGCCGGGCGCGGCGAGCTGCTGTACGGCTTCGCCCGGCACGAGATGGTCACCAGCTACCTGGGCACCTCCACCGGCCTGCGGCTGCGGCACGACCAGCCGACCGGCATGGTCGAGCTGAACGCCAAGGCCGCCGACCTGTCCGACTCGGCCTGGGTCGGCGCCGCCACCCGGGACTTCGCCGACGTGGACGTCACGGCGCTGCACGCCGAGGCGACCCGGCGGCTCGGCTGGGGCGCCCGGCGGATCGACCTGCCGGCCGGCCGGTACGAGACGCTGCTGCCGCCGTCGGCCGTCGCCGACCTGATGATCCACCTGAACTGGTCGTCCGGCGGCCGGGACGCCGTCGAGGGCCGGACGGTGTTCTCCCGGCCCGGCGGCGGCACCCGGATCGGCGACAAGCTGGCCGGGCTGCCGCTGACCCTTCGCTCCGACCCGGCCGAACCGGGCCTGGAGTGCGCGCCGTTCGTGCTGGCGCACGCCAGCGAGGACGAGTCCTCGGTGTTCGACAACGGCCTGCCGCTGACCGCCACCGACTGGATCCGCGACGGCGAGCTGGCCTCGCTGGTCACCAGCCGCCACTCGGCCGCGCTGGGCGGCCTGCCGGCCCGACCCGCGGTCGACAACCTCGTCCTGGAGGCGGCCGGCCAGGAGTCCGCGCCGACCCTGGAGGAGATGATCGCCGGCACCGAGCGCGGCCTGCTGCTCACCTGCCTCTGGTACATCCGCGAGGTGGACCCGGCGACGCTGCTGCTGACCGGGCTGACCCGGGACGGCGTCTACCTGGTGGAGAACGGCGAGGTGGTCGGGGCGGTCAACAACTTCCGCTTCAACGAGTCGCCGGTGGACCTGCTCGGCCGGATCACCGAGGTGGGCCGGACCGAGCGCTGCCTGCCGCGCGAGTGGAGCGACTGGTTCACCCGGACGGCGATGCCGCCGGTCCGGGTCACGGGATTCAACATGAGTTCGGTCAGCCAGGCCTCGTAGCCGGGCGGCCGTTGGGGGGAACGACGGGGATGGACGAGAAGCGCACAGTCAGGACGAGCAAGATGCTGTCGCGGATCCTGCGGCACGAGCCGGAGCGGGTCGGGGTCGCCCTGGACCCGGCCGGCTGGGTACGGGTGGACGTCCTGCTCGCCGCGCTGGCGGCCCGGGGCACCCGGCTGACCAGGGCGGAGCTGGACCACGTGGTGGCGACCAACAACAAGCGCCGCTTCGCCTACTCGCCGGACGGCCTCTCGATCCGGGCCAGCCAGGGGCACACGGTGGCGGTCGACCTCGGTCTGGCCGCCACCGAGCCCCCGCCGGTGCTGTTCCACGGCACGGCGACCCGGAGCCTGGGGGCGATCCTCCGGGAGGGGCTGCGCCCGATGGCCCGGCAGGACGTCCACCTGTCCGCGGACTCCGACACCGCGACCCGGGTGGGCTCCCGGCACGGCCGCCCGGTGGTGCTGGTGGTGGACGCGGCCGCGATGGCCGCCGCGGGCCACGAGTTCCGGGTGAGCGCCAACGGGGTCTGGCTGACGGACGCGGTGCCGCCGGAGTACCTCTCCCGGCCTCTTTGAGGCGTGTCCGCCGACCCGGTCTCGTCGCCGGACCCCTCCGGGCGTACCGTGAGGTGGCCGCGCGGCGAGGCGCGCGGGAGCGTGGACGAGGGCGGTAGGGACATGGTCAAGAGCACCGGGACCGGACAGGTCCACCGGATCACGGGGGCCCGCAGCAGCCTCACCGAGGACGTCCGGGGCCGCCAGCGCCGCTATGTGGTGTCGATGCTGCTGCGGACGGTCTGCGTCCTGCTCGCGGTGGTGCTGTGGGACGTGCAGCGGTGGCTGGCGCTCGCGGCACTGGCGGGCGGGGTACTGCTGCCGTACTTCGCGGTGCTGCTCGCCAACGCGGGCCGGGAGCGCGCGCCGGGCCTGCCGTCGACCTTCGACGTACCGCCGGAGACTCCGCTGATGCTGGGCCCCGGGGGCACCGGTGGCCGAGGGGCGAATGTGACTCACGGTGCCGATGGGTCGGGCCGTGTGCCCACCGATTCTTCACAGGCTCAGAGCTGAGCGCCCGCTTTGCCCGGCTTTCCCACCCTTGCCTGAGTGGAAAGCTCAAAAGAAGCTCAGATTAATCATGCAAGACCTCCCCATACCCCTCCCCTGCCGTGACATACTGCGTACGCGCTCCGCATCCCCCGTCGGAGCGACGGACCGACGCCGGGCAGCTCCCCCCGTGGCTGCCCGGCGTCGCCATGTGTTCTCCGAGTCCGGCTCCCCCGCCCTCCTCCCGGAGGAACGGCTCCGGAGCGTGACAGACTGGCGGTGACCATCCCCGCCGGTCCCCCACCGATCACGCGCCGATCTGCCGCCGAACGCCCGAGGACGATTCCGATGCTGCTCCCCGACGCCCCTCAGCCGCAGACCCCGATCTGCTCCGCCAAGGGCTGCCGCGCGGACGCCGTCTGGGTCCTGGTCTGGAACAACCCCAAGCTGCACACCCCGGACCGCCGCAAGACCTGGCTCGCCTGCGACGAGCACCGCGAGCACCTCTCCCAGTTCCTGGGCGTCCGCGGCTTCCTCAAGGAGGTCCTCCCCTTCGCCGGGTGGACCCCCGACGCGGGCTGAGCCGCGGCAGACCGGCCCTAGCCGCCGATCGCCGACATCGGGCGGGTGGGCTGGTGGAACTCCGGGCTGTCGATCCCGGCGCCCGCCTTCTTGCCCCACATCGCCGTCCGCCAGCGGTCGGCCAGTTCGGCGTCGTCGGCGCCGGAGCGCAGGGCGGTGCGCAGATCGGTCTCGCCGGTGGCGAACAGGCAGTCGCGGACCTGGCCGTCGGCGGTGAGCCGGGTGCGGTCGCAGGCGCGGCAGAACGGACGGGTCACCGAGGCGATCACCCCGACCCGGCCCGGCCCGCCGTCCACCAGCCAGCGTTCGGCGGGGGCCGCGCCCCGGGTCGCGGAGGGCTCGGGGGTGAGGTCGAAGCGGGCGGCCAGCCGCTCCAGGATCTCCTCGGCGGTGACCATCGAGGAGCGGTCCCAGCCGTGCTGGGCGTCCAACGGCATCTGCTCGATGAACCGCAGCTCGTAGCCGCGCTCCAGGCACCAGGCGAGCAGCGCGGGCGCCTCGTCCTCGTTGACCCCGCGCATCAGCACCGCGTTGAGCTTGACCGGGGTGAGCCCGGCGGCCTCGGCGGCGGCCAGGCCGTCCAGGACGTCCTGGTGGCGGTTGCGCCGGGTGAGGGTGTGGAAGGTGTCCGGGTCGAGGGTGTCCAGCGAGACGTTGACCCGGTCCAGGCCGGCCGCGCGCAGCGCCGCCGCGGTCCGGGCGAGGCCGATGCCGTTGGTGGTCAGCGAGAGCTCGGGGCGCGGGTCGAGGGCGGCGCAGGCCTGGACGATGCCGACCAGGCCGGGGCGCAGCAGCGGCTCGCCGCCGGTGAAGCGGACCTCCTGGACGCCGAGGTCGCGCACCGCGACCGTCACCAGCCGGACGATCTCCTCGTCGGTGAGCAGTTCGGGCTTGGGCAGCCACTGGAGGCCCTGCTCCGGCATGCAGTAGGTGCAGCGCAGATTGCACCGGTCGGTGAGGGAGACCCGGAGGTCGACGGCGCGGCGGCCGAAGGTGTCGAGCAGCACGGCGGTCCCTTCCCGAGTGAGGTGCCGCCCGGTGAGCGGCCGGCCCGGCCACCGTCGCGGCGGCGCCGGGCCAGCTTAGTCATCAGCTGTTCATCAGTGGGCGCCCAGCCCGGTCAGCGAGCGGACCTCCAGTTCAGCGTACTTCGCCGGGTCGGCCTGTTCGCGGGAGAGCACGGTGCCGAGCCAGCCCGCGAGGAAGCCGACCGGGATCGAGACCAGGCCGGGGTTCTCCAGCGGGAACCAGTGGAAGTCGGAGTGCGGGAAGAGCGAGTTCTTCCCGCCCGAGACCACCGGTGAGAAGAGCACCAGCACCACCGAGGTGACCAGTCCGGCGTAGACGGAGCTGACCGCGCCGACCGTGTTGAACCGCTTCCAGAAGAGCGAGAACAGCAGGGTGGGCAGGTTCGCCGAGGCGGCGACCGCGAAGGCCAGGGCGACCAGGGCGGCGGTGTTGAGCTTGTCGGCGAACAGGCTGAGCGCGATCGCCACCGCGCCGATCCCGGCGGCGGCCCACTTGGCCACGTACACCTCCTGGCGCTCGGAGACCTTGCCGCGCCGGATCACGTTGGCGTAGAGGTCGTGGGCGAAGGAGGCCGAGGAGGCGAGGGTGAGTCCGGCGACCACGGCGAGGATGGTGGCGAAGGCGACCGCGGAGATCACCGCGAGCAGCACGGCGCCGCCGGTGGTGCCCGCGCCGCCGCCCAGGTTCTCGGCGAGCAGGGGGGCGGCGGTGTTGCCGGCCGCGTTGGAGGCCTTGATGGTCTTCGGGCCGACCAGCGCGGCGGCGCCGAAGCCGAGTGCGAGGGTCATCAGGTAGAAGCCGCCGATGATGCCGATCGCCCAGAGCACGGACTTCCGGGCGGCCTTGGCGGTGGGCACGGTGTAGAAGCGGACCAGGATGTGCGGCAGGCCGGCGGTGCCCAGCACCAGCGCGAGGCCGAGGCTGAGGAAGTCGAGCTTGCTGGTGCCGGTGGCCCCGTACTTCAGCCCCGGCTCCAGGAAGGCGTTGGCCTTGCCGCTGGCGTCGGCGGCGGCGCCGAGCAGGCTGGAGATGTTGAAGTGGTACTTGGCCAGCACCAGGACGGTCATCAGCGCGGTGCCGGCGATCAGCAGCACGGCCTTGACGATCTGCACCCAGGTGGTGCCCTTCATGCCCCCTATGGCGACGTAGAGGACCATCAGCGCGCCCACCGCGACGATGGTCCAGCGCTTGGCCCCGTCGCCGCTGACCCCGAGGAGCAGGGCGACCAGGCTGCCGGCGCCGACCATCTGGGCGAGCAGGTAGAAGATCGACACCACGATGGTGGAGATGCCCGCGGCGGTGCGCACCGGGCGCTGGCGCATCCGGAAGGCCAGCACGTCGGCCATGGTGTAGCGGCCGGAGTTGCGCAGCGGCTCGGCGACCAGCAGCAGCGCGACCAGCCAGGCGACCAGGAAGCCGATCGAGTACAGGAAGCCGTCGTAGCCGAACAGGGCGATGGCGCCGGCGATGCCGAGGAACGAGGCCGCGGACATGTAGTCGCCGGAGATGGCGAGGCCGTTCTGGAAGCCGGAGAAGCCCCGGCCGCCGGCGTAGAAGTCGGCGGCGTCCTTGGTCTGGCGGCCGGCCCAGACGGTGATGCCGAGGGTGGCGAGCACGAAGACCCCGAACAGGGTCATCGTGAGGCCGCGGTGGTCGGTGGCGGATGTGGCGAGCAGGTTCATTCGGCGGCCTCCCGGGGGGCGTGGACGACGGCGCCGCGCGCCTCGCGGATGGCGGCCGCGGGCGGGTCCAGCCTCCGGGCGGCGTAGCGCGCGTACCAGGCCGCGATGGCGAAGGTGGTGACGAACTGGAGCAGTCCGAGGACGAGGGCGACATTGATGTGCCCGACGACCTTGGTGCCCATCAGGCCGGGGGCATAGCTGGAGAGCAGGACGTAGAGCAGGTACCAGAGCACGAAACCGATGGTGACCGGAAACGCGAAGCTCCGGAACGAGGACCGGAGGCCGCGGAACTCGGCGCTCTCCTCGATGAGTTGGGTTTCGGTGGCGGTGGTGTCGATCGGCGGCGATTCCACTCTGACTCCTCACTCGTTCGGCGTAGTGGTCGCACCAGTGGAACGATCGGACGTGAGCGGCGTCACAGTCCGGATGCGCGCCGCGCAATGCTAGGAGGGTGGCGCGTAAGCCGAAAGGGTTTGACCGTGACCAGCCAGACGTTCACCCCTCTGCACTAACCGATTGGCCGAAAACCACCGTATCCGGGCAAACGAAAGGGGCGGCACCGGCCATTCGGTGCCGCCCCGACCACCCGTCAGGACCTCTTCGCGACAGGCTCCGTCGAGAGCCTGGGTTCAGAACTCGATCCGCACCTTCAGCGCGGAGCGGTCGGCCATCGCCCGGTAGCCGTCCGGGACGCCGTCCAGGTCGACCGTGCGGTCGAAGACCAGGCCCGGCTCGATCGCGCCGGACAGGACGTCCGGGAGCAGCTCGGGGATGTAGGCGCGGGCCGGCGCGACGCCGCCGTTGAGCGAAACGTTTCGGCCGAACATCTGACCGATGTCCACGCCCGCGCTGCCGCCGTGCGGCACACCCACGTAACCGACCGCCCCGCCGTCCCGGGCGATCGACACCGCGGTGCGCATCGACTCCTCGGTGCCGACCGCCTCCAGCACGGCGTGCGCGCCCTGCCCGCCGGTCAGCTCGCGCACCGCCTCGATCGCCGCCTCGCCGCGCTCGGCGACCACGTCGGTCGCGCCGAACCGGCGGGCCAGATCGGTCCGGGCGGTGTGCCGGCCCAGCGCGATGATCCGCCCGGCACCCAGCCGGTGCGCTGCCAGCACGCCGCACAGGCCGACCGCGCCGTCCCCGACCACCGCCACCGTGGAGCCGGCCCGGACCCGCGCCGAGACCGCCGCGTGGTGACCGGTCGCCATCACGTCCGACAGCGCCAGCAGGCCCGGCAGCAGCTTCTCGTCGCCCAGCGCCTCCTTGGGCAGCTTCACCAGGGTGCCGTCCGCGAACGGCACGCGCACCGCCTCGCCCTGCCCGCCGTCCGAGCCGACCTCGCCCCAGAAGCCGCCGTGCGGGCAGGAGGTCTGCAGGCCCTCGCGGCAGAAGTCGCAGGTGCCGTCCGACCAGACGAACGGCGCCACCACCAGGTCGCCCGGGCGGAAGTCGCGGACCTCGGCGCCGGCCTCCTCGACCACACCGAGGAACTCGTGCCCGATCCGCTGCCCGGCCACCCGCGAGGCGACACCGCGGTACGCCCACAGGTCGCTGCCGCAGATGCAGGCGTTCACCACCCGCACCACGACGTCGGTCGGCTGCTGGACGACCGGGTCCGGCACCTGCTCGATCCGGATGTCGTTGGGACCGTGGATGACGGTGGCGCGCATGAGGGTTCGTCCTTCGCAGAGGTGTCCGCAGGGGTGGCGCGGACGACCGGAAAACAGTCGACCAGATGTACGACGACTGCACCGCCCACTCTATTCCGGCCGGTCCCCGGCAACATTCCGGACAGCGGCGGACCGGGGCCGACCTGGCCGGACCGCCCTCCGGGACCGCCGACGGGCCGTATTCTGTTGCACCATGTACGCGATCCAGCCCGAGACCCCCGGCGCAGCTCCGCGGACCGCCCCCCTCCCGGCACAGCGGTCCGCCGCGCCCGCCGCCGGCTTCGCGGTGGTGGACGTCGAGACCACCGGCCTCGGCCGGACGGACCGCGTCATCTCGGCGGGCGTCTACCAGCTGGACGAGGAGGGCGAGGTCACCGACCACTGGTACACCCTGGTCAACCCCCAGCGCGACCCCGGCCCGGTCTGGATCCACGGCCTCACCGGCGACCAGCTGGCCGGCGCCCCCACCTTCCCGGAGATCGCCGGCGAGTTCGCCGAGCGGCTGCGCGGCCGGGTCCTGGTCGCCCACAACGCGCTCTTCGACTGGAACATGATCTCCCGCGAGTTCTCCCGGGCCGGCCTGCACGCCCCGGTCGACCACCGGCTGTGCACCATGGTGCTCGCCCGCGACCTGCGGCTGCCGCTGCCCAACGGCAAGCTCTCCTCGCTCGCCGAGTACTTCGGCGTCAAGCAGCGCCAGGCGCACAACGCGCTCGACGACGCCCGGGTCCTCGCCGAGGCCTTCCGCCCCAGCCTGCACCTGGCCCGCTCGGGCGGTGTCCCGCTGCCGCTCCAGTCCTGCGTGGCCGTCACCGACCTCGGCGAGGACGCGCCCGCCTCCCCCTCCCGGGCCTCCTGGACCGGTGCGGCCTACCGCCAGGCCAAGAAGCGCCCGCCGTGCCCCTACCCCAACCCCGGGCGCTGGGAGGACGGCAGTCCGCTCGTCCAGGGCATGCGGGTGGCCTTCACCGGCGACACCGCCACCGACCGGGAGCTGCTGGAGGACCGCGCCGTCGAGGCCGGCCTGCACATCGCCACCTCGGTGAGCCGCCTCACCAGCCTGCTGGTGACCAACGAACCGGGCAGCTGGAGCGGCAAGGCCCGCCGGGCCCGCGAGCTCGGCACCCCGGTCGTCGGCGAGGACGCCTTCCTCCAGCTGCTGCGCGAGGTCGCCCCGCACCCCGGTGCGTGAGCCGGTTGTGAACAGGGCGTACCGTGCCCATGTGTACCGTTTTCTGCTCTCCCGGCGCTGGCTGATCACCCTGCTGATCGCCCTGCTGCTGATCCCCACGACCGTCCGGCTGGGGTTCTGGCAGCTGCACCGCCACGAGGCGCGGGTGGACCGCAACGAGCTGATCGCCCGGTCCCTCACCGACCCGCCCGTGCCGTTCGACACCCTGTCGGCGGCGCCCGGCTTCGCCGTCCCCAAGGACCTCACCTGGCGGACCGTGACGGCCACCGGGCAGTACGACCCGGCGCACGAGTTCGTGGTCCGCAAGCGGACCGACTCCAGCGGCGACAAGATCGGCTACTTCGTGATCACCCCGCTGGCGCTCGCCGACGGCGCGGGCACCGTGCTGGTCAACCGGGGCTGGGTGGCCTCCGGCAACTCCGCCGTCGAGTACCCCGCCGTGCCGGCCGCCCCGACCGGCCAGGTCACCCTGACCGGCCGGCTGCGCGCCGACGAGGCCGCCGGCGGCAGCATCAAGGACCGGGCCGGACTGCCGGACCGGCAGTTCAACCTGATCAGCTCCACCCAGCAGGCCAAGGACACCGGCGCCGCCCTGCTCGGCGGCTACCTGGAGCTCACCGCCACCCAGCCGGCCCCCGCCGACCAGCCCGAGCTGCTGCCCGAGCCCAACCACTCCGACATCGGGCCGCACATGGCGTACGCGATCCAGTGGTGGCTGTTCACCGCGCTGATCCCGGTCGGGTTCGTGGTGATGGCCCGGCGCGAGGCCAAGGACCGCCGCAAGGAGGCCGCCGGGACCGAGGGCCTGCCGGTCGCCGTCCCGGCCTGAGCCCGCCGCTGTTCGGCCCGGACGCGCGGCTGCTAGAGCACGTCCTCCAGGTCGCGCAGCAGCCGGGCCTTGGCCCGCGCCCCCACCACCGCCTTCACCGGCTCGCCGCCGCGGAACACCATCAGCGTCGGCATCGACAGCACCCCGTAGGCCGCCTGGGTCTCCGGATTGTGGTCCACGTCCAGACTGACCACGGTCAGCCGGTGCGCCTCCTCCCGGGCGATGTCCGCCAGGACGGGCGCCATCTGGCGGCACGGCGGGCACCAGTCCGCCGTGAAGTCCACCAGTACCGGCCCCTCGGCGGCCAGCACCTCGGCGGCGAAGGTCCCGTCCGTCACCGCTGTCACTCCCGCGATCCGCATCATGCTCTACCTCTCCCCTGTGTTCCGGTCGGGGGCCGCGGACGCGGCCCACTCGCACTGCGGCGGCTCCGCGGCGGCCCCGGCCGCCAGCGCGTCGCGCTCCCGCTCGGCCCGGGCGAACTGCTCGGACACCTGGGAGCGGACCTCCTGCAGCCGGGCGATGCACTCGTCCAGTTCGGACAGCTTCTTCCGGTAGACCTCCAGCGAGGCCGGGCAGGAGTCGCCGTGCGGATGCCCCGCCTGCAGGCACTCGACGAACGGCCTGGTCTCCTCCAGTCCGAAACCGAAGTCCTGGAGGGTGCGGATCTGCCGGAGCAGCCGCACATCCTCCTCCCCGTACGCGCGGTACCCGTTGCCGGCCCGACGGGCCGGGAGCAGCCCGAGCTGCTCGTAGTACCGCAGTGCCCGGGTGGTCGTCCCCGCCCGCTTCGCCAGTTCACCGATCCGCATGTCCGGACCCTGCCCTTCCGGCAGCCGTCCGAACGCCGCCGGGACCGACGGTAGACCTTGACGCCGACGTCAACGCCAGCGGCGGTGGCGGCGGCCGGCCCCGCCGCGCCCCCTACCTCCGGCCCGGGCCCACCCGGCAGGATGTCCCCATGGATCTTGGACTGCAGCACAAGGTGTACGTGGTCACCGGGGCGACCCGGGGCCTGGGCCTGGCCACCGCCCGCGAACTCGCCGCCGACGGCGCCCGGGTGCTGGTCACCGGTCGCGGAGCCGCCGCCGTCGACGCCGCCGTGGCCGAGCTCGCCGCCCTCGGCGACGGGCCGGACTCGGTGCACGGACTGGTGGCCGACAACGCCGACCCCGGCACCGCCGAACGGCTGGTCACCGCCGCCGTCGAGCGCTTCGGCCGCCTCGACGGCATCCTGATCAGCGTCGGCGGACCGCAGGCCGGACCGGTCGCCACCGCCCCCGAGGAAGCCTGGCGGGACGCCTTCGAGTCGGTCTTCCTCGGCGCCCTGCGGATCGCCCGCGCCGCCGCCGCGACCCTCGGCGAGGGCGGGGTGATCGGCTTCGTGCTCTCCGGGTCGGTCCGCCAGCCCATCCCCGGCCTCGGCATCTCCAACGGCCTGCGCCCCGGCCTGGCGATGGCCGCCAAGTCGCTGGCCGACGAGCTCGGGCCGCGCGGCATCCGGGTGGTGGGCCTGCTCCCGGCCCGGATCGACACCGACCGGGTCCGTGAGCTCGACGCGCTCGGCGGCGACGCGGAGGCCTCCCGCGCCCACCACAGCGCCGCGATCCCGCTCGGCCGCTACGGCACCCCGGAGGAGTTCGGCAAGGTCGCCGCCTTCCTGCTCTCCCCCGCCGCCTCCTACCTCACCGGAGTGATGGTCCCGGTCGACGGCGGCGCCCTGCGCGGCCTCTGAGCCGCCTTCGGACGGCCGTCCCCGCCGGGGGCCGGGCGGATCAGACCACGCGCGGACGCTTGCGCCCGCGGTGCTGACGCCCGGTGACCTCCGGTCGGGCCGCGACCACCTGGATCCGCAGCTCCGCCGGCAGCTCCGGCAGCCCCAGACTGGCCCGCGCCCCGGTGCGCGGGCCGGTCTCGAAGTGCTCGGCGAGCGCGGCCGGATCACCGCCCGGCGTCATCCGCACGACCGCCCGCAACCGGGGGTGCCGACGCCCGCGCACCAGCCGGACGCCCACCCGCTCGACCTCCGGCAGGGTGACCGCGCCGCTCTCCACCGCCTCCTCCAGGGCCTTGGTGCGCAGCCGCAGCCGCAACCCGGCCACCCCGGGCGTCGGCAGCAGGACGGTCGTCGGGCCGCTGCGGCGCAGCTGCGCCAACAGCCACCAGCCGGTGCCCAGGACCACCAGCGAGAGGCCCCCGATCACCACCGGCCACCACCAGGACCGGTCCTCCCAGCGGGTGCGCGCGCGGTCGCCGAGCACCGGCCGGTCGGGCGAGGCCAGCGGCCACCGGGACGGCGGCTCCAGGCCGAGGCGCCGGTACAGGTCGAGCCCGCCGAGCAGCACCAGCAGCCCGGCCACCAGCAGCACCGCCCCGACCACCCCCAGCAGCAGCCGGTTGACCGCGATCCGGCTCACGCACCACCACCGCCCCGCGCCGGACCCTCCGGCCCGCCGCCCGCCGCCTTGCTGCTCTCCGCCGCGCTGCCCACCGCCGTGCTGCCCTCTGCCGTGCTGCCCTCGCGCACCGGCTCCTCCTCCGGTACCGGACCGGCTCCGGCCCGCCGCCGACCCGCCGTCCGCACGTCCAGCCGCAGCGGCCCGGCCAGGGTGACCGCCGCCAGCTCCGCGCGCAGCTGCCGCTGCACCGAGGCCGGATCGGCCGGTCCGACCAGCGCGATCCGCACCCGGCGCCGGTTGATCCGCACCTTGAGGTGCTCGACGCCCGGCAGCCCGGCCGCCCGGTCGGCCAGCAGGGCGGCCACACCGGACCGGTCGATGGCCGCCGCGGTGTCCCCGTGCGGGCGCAGCGGCAGCCAGCGGCCGAGGCCGGGGGCGAGCGCGAGCCACAGCAGCCAGCCGCCGAGCAGGGTGGCCGCCCCGGCGCCGAGCAGTACCGCGAGATCGTCCAGGTGGCGGGCGGCCAGCTCGTCGGCGAGGTCCGTGCGCCACTGCCGGGCCGGCTGCCCGGTCCGGACGGCCACCACGTCGTACAGCAGCGCCACGGCCAGGATCAGCAGCACGGTGGCCACCACGACGGCGGCCGTGGTGCGCGGCGCGCGCAGTCGGGGCACCTTCGGAGCCGGTTCGGCGGCCGGGTGCTCCGGGGCGTCCCCTGCCGGCGGCTCCCCGCCCCCGCCGCTCATGCCCGCCCCTCCGGGCCCTGACGGCCGGGTCGGCGCACGACGAGGTCCGCCCGCCGCACGGCGGGCCCGGTCATCCAGCAGCCGCCGTGGCAGGCCGGCCCGCCACCCGGCCCCGGCCGGCCCCGGCCCCAGCCCGGTCCGGTGCTGCCGCCGCAGTGGCCGCCACCGGTGGCCCAGACCTCCCGCCGGCCCACCCCGGCGCTCCGCCAGGTGCTCATCCCGCCACCTCCGGCACCAGGTGCTCGACCACCACGACGACCTCGGCCACCCGGGTGGCGGTCAGGGCGCGGACATCGGCGCTGATCCGGTCGCGGACGGCGCGGGCCAGGGCGGTGAGATCGGCGGGGAAGGGCAGGTCGACGGCAACCCGCACGGTGACCGGGGCGCTCGGCGCGGACGGGCCGGTCACCGAGACCGTGGGCGGTCCGCCACGCGCGGTCCGGCCCTGCCAGGCCTCGGCGAGCGCCTCCCGGGCGGCCCTGGCGGCGATCCGGGCGTAGACCCGGTCGGCGATCCGCAGCCGGCCGCGCGTGCCGGGCTCCCCGTGCGCGGGCGCGGGGACGAGGGCCGCCATCAACGGCGCCGGTCGCGACTGCGCAGCAGGTCGCCGAGCTCGCCGAGCTCGATGTCGCCCTCCAGCAGACGGCCGACCACGAATCCGACCACCCCCAGCGCGGCCACCAGCAGGAAGGCCGCGAACCCGCCGAAGTATCCGGCGAAGCCCAGGGCCATTCCCACCACCAGGCCGACGATGGCCAGGTTCATGCGTTCCACCTCGTCTTCCGCTGCGGGCTACTTCAGCTTGGGGCGCTGGCCGGAGGAGGCGGGCTCCTCTTCCTCCTCCACGACGTCGGGCTCGTCGGGCAGGTGGACGTCATTGACGGCGATGTTCACCTCGACGACCTCGAGACCGGTCATCCGCTCGACCGCGTCGATGATGTTCTCCCGCACCTGGCGGGCGAGTTCGGGGATGACGACGCCGTACTCGACGACCAGCGCGATGTCGATGGCGGTCTGCTTCTCCCCCACCTCGGCCTTGATGCCGCGCCCGATGCTGCTGCGCCCGCCGGGGACCCGGTCCCGCATCGCCCCGAAGGTGCGGGCGAGGCCGGAGCCGAGGGCGTGGATGCCGCTGACCTCGCGCGCGGCCATCCCGGCGATCTTCTCGACCACGCCGACGGCCAGCGCGGTGCGGCCGCGCTCGGCGATCACCGTCGCGCCGTCGGCGCCCGTCGAGGACGTGGCGGCACCGGCCGAGGGGTTCTTGTGCAGGGTGGCGGGTGTCGGAGTGTCAGGCATGGCTCATCTCCCGTTGTGCGGCTCCAGCTATATCGCAAATCGCTCCAACTCTGGCATTTCGCCACGGTTCCCGCCCCCGGAGCAGCCGGACGGCCGGACCGGCGGAGGGACGGGCGGACACCCACGAAAAGGCCCGGGCCCGTGGGATTTCCCACGGGCCCGGGCCTTCAAGCAGTTGTTTGCAAAGTCCTGCCGGGTCCGAGGTGACTTTGCAAAGTCACCCGGGCACACGGCCACCCGGGCGGGTGTTCGGCCGCCCGGCGGGAACCGCGGTCAGTCGCCGAGGCCGGCCAGGTCGCGCAGCCGGCGGGCCTGCGCCGCCCGTTCGGCCGAGCGCTGCTCGTCGTAGGAGCGGCCGGCGGCGCCCTGGAGCAGGGCCTTGGTCTCGATGACCGCGTTGCGCGGCGCGGCGAGCAGGGCGGCGGCGAGGTCGCGGGCAGCGGCGTCCAGCTCGGCGGCCGGGACGGCGAGGTTGGCCAGGCCGATCGCGGCGGCCTCGGCCGCGCCGACCCAGCGGCCGGTGGCGCAGATCTCCAGCGCCCGGGCGTAACCGACCAGGTCGGTCAGCGGCTTGGTGCCGCCGAGGTCGGGGACGAGGCCGAGCGAGGTCTCCTTCATGGAGAACTGGACGTCCTCGGCGACCACCCGCAGGTCGCAGCCGAGGGCGAGCTGGAAGCCCGCGCCGACGGCGTGGCCCTGGACGGCGGCGAGGGTTACCAGGTCGGGGCGCCGCCACCAGGTGAAGGCCTCCTGGTAGCCGGCGATGGTCGCGTCGAGCTCCTTGTCCTCGGCGGCGGCCAGCTGGAGGAAGCTGGGCTCGCCGGGGATGCCCTCGGGGCTGAACATCGCGCGGTCCAGGCCGGCGGAGAAGGAGACGCCCTCGGCACGGAGCAGCACCACCCGGACGTTCCCGGGCAGCTCGCGGCCGACGGCGGCGAGGGCGCGCCACATCGCGGGGGACTGCGCGTTGCGCCGCGCGGGCTGACAGAGGGTGACGACGGCGAGGTCGCCGTCGAGCTCCAGGCGAACGCCGTCCTGCTCCCGGCTCGGGGTCTGCGGATCGGTGGCGGGAGCGGTCATGCGGGGACCTCCGGTGGCGAGGGTGCTTGGCTACCGGAGAGTAACAAAACTGACGGCGCAGCGGCAGGGGCCCACCGACGATCGTCGTGCTGCGGTCCGCGACCGGGTCACGGCCGGGCCGCGACATGACGATCGGCGGCCGGTTCGCTCTGGCCGGGGGCGGGCGATCGACGGTCGCCTTCCCGGTCGGCGCCCTGCCGCCGAGTCATCTGTCCGATGAAGTGACGGGGCGTCAGGAACCGGCCCCGGCTGCGGCTTTGTTCTTGCCCCGCGTAGCACCGCCGCGGCCCCGGAGGATCACTCCGGATTCGCTCAGCATTCGGTGCACGAAGCCGTACGAGCGACCGGTCTCCTCCGCGAGGGCACGAATGCTCGCCCCGGAGTCGTACTTCTTCTTGAGATCGGCCGCGAGCTTCTCACGCGCGGCACCGGTTACCCGGCTGCCCTTTTTCAGAGTCTCGGCCACCCGTGCCTCCTCGTAGCGTTGCTCGGTCAGATTCCCATGATCACCCATCCACCGCGTCCTGGCCACCCATTCGACAAGGTCCATGTCTGGAATGGGCGGTCCTGCGGTGGTGATCCGAGCGCACAAGGGCGCTCACGCTGAGTGCACGCCCCCGGAGGTCTACCGCCGTTCGGTGCGAATGGGCTGATCAGCAGCGTGGGCCCGACCACGATCGAGTGGTGGGCTGACGGAAGCTCCTCAAACGGAATGCGCGACCCCTTCATTCCCGGACACGCCGGAAGGAGTAGTTTTTCTGGCGCAGAAAGTGGAGTGAGCGTCTACCGCCGGCCGGACGGGAACACGAAGGCCCGGTCGTCCGTACGGACGACCGGGCCCTGACGTGGCGGAATCAGGCCAGCGTGACCAGGTCGGCGTAGGCCGGGCTCCAGAGGTCCTCGACGCCGTCGGGGAGCAGGATGATCCGCTCCGGCTGGAGCGCGTCGACCGCGCCCTCGTCGTGGGTGACCAGCACGACTGCGCCGCTGAACTCGCGCAGCGCGCCGAGGATCTCCTCGCGGCTGGCCGGGTCCAGGTTGTTGGTCGGCTCGTCGAGCAGCAGCACGTTGGCGCTGGAGACCACCAGCGAGGCCAGCGCGAGCCGGGTCTTCTCGCCGCCGGAGAGCACCCCGGCCGGCTTGTCGACGTCGTCGCCGGAGAACAGGAACGAGCCGAGGATCTTGCGGATCTGCACCAGGTCGGTGTCCGGTGCCGAGGAGCGCATGTTCTCCAGCACCGTGCGCTCCGGGTCCAGGGTCTCGTGCTCCTGGGCGTAGTAGCCGATCTTCAGGCCGTGGCCCGGGATCACCTCGCCGGTGTCCGGCTTCTCCACCCCGGCGAGCATCCGCAGCAGGGTGGTCTTGCCGGCGCCGTTGAAGCCCAGCACGACGACCCGGGAGCCCCGGTCGATGGCCAGGTCGACGTCGGTGAAGATCTCCAGCGAGCCGTAGGACTTGGACAGCCCGCTGGCGGTCAGCGGGGTCTTGCCGCACGGGGCCGGGTCCGGGAAGCGCAGCTTGGCGACCTTGTCGTTCATCCGGACCTGCTCCAGGCCGGAGAGCAGCTTGTCGGCGCGGCGGGCCATGTTCTGCGCGGCGACGGTCTTGGTGGCCTTGGCGCGCATCTTGTCGGCCTGCGCGTTCAGGGTCGCGGCCTTCTTCTCGGCGTTGGCCCGCTCGCGCTTGCGGCGCTTCTCGTCGTCCTCGCGCTGCTGCTGGTACTGCTTCCAGCCCATGTTGTAGACGTCGATCGCGGAGCGGTTGGCATCCAGGTAGAACACCTTGTTGACGACCGTCTCGACCAGGTCGACATCGTGCGAGATGACGATGAAGCCGCCCTTGTAGGTCTTCAGGAAGTCCCGCAGCCAGACGATCGAGTCGGCGTCGAGGTGGTTGGTGGGCTCGTCGAGGAGCAGCACGTCCGAGTCGGAGAACAGGATCCGGGCGAGCTCGACGCGGCGGCGCTGGCCACCGGAGAGGGTGTGCAGCGGCTGGTTGAGGATGCGGTCCGGCAGGCCCAGCGCGGCCGCGATCGTCGCGGCCTCGGCCTCGGCCGCGTATCCGCCCTTGGTGAGGAACTCGGTCTCCAGGCGCGCGTACTTCTTCATCGCGTTCTCCTGGGTGGCGCCCTTGCCGTTCGCCATCCGGTCCTCGTTCTCGCGCATCTTCTTCAGCACGGTGTCGAGGCCGCGGGCGGAGAGGATGCGGTCCTTGGCCAGGACGTCGAGGTCGCCGGTGCGCGGGTCCTGCGGCAGGTAGCCGACCTCGCCGGAGCGGATCACGCTGCCGGCCGCGGGGATGCCCTCGCCGGCCAGCACCTTGGTCAGCGTGGTCTTGCCGGCGCCGTTGCGCCCGACCAGGCCGATCCGGTCGCCGGCGGCGACCTTGAAGTTCGCGGACTCGATCAGGATCCGGGCGCCGGCGCGCAGTTCGAGGCCGTTGACGGAAATCATGGCTGGGCACTACTCCTGGGACGTGGGCGGGCGACCGGACGGACTCGGGCCGGGGCGGCGGGAAGGGGCGTCGTCGACGGGGTTCGGCGGACCGCTCGGGGCGGTGCCGCGCACCCGCTAGTGCCCGGAGAGAACAGCCATGACGGCAAGTCTACCGGGCCGCGCGCGCGGCCCCGGAGGAGCTACCCGCCCGGGGTACCGGGCGGGCCCCGGCCGGACGGCCCGGGGGCCGGACGGCGGCGGCTACCGGGCCTGCGGGCTGTCCGCGTCCGGCGCCGCGCAGCCGCCCGCCGGGGGGACGGCGGCGAACGGCTCGGCCGCGCTGCCGCAGGCGGCCTCGGGGGCGGCGGCCCAGGTGTCGAAGACCCGCGGGGTGACGATCGGCCCGTCCGAGATCAGCACCCGGCGCCCGTCCAGCGCCTTCATCGAGACGCCGGGGCCGGAGTTCAGCTGCCAGCCGGTGCTGTCCAGCCGGTAGCCGGAGATGCCGCCGGAGACCTGCTGCCCGGTGCTGTTGGCGCAGCTGCGCGGGACCAGTACCGCGTAGTCGGTGGCGACCGTGCGCTCCGGGTCGTAGACGCAGTTGCCGGCGGGCTTGGAGTTGTAGCGCAGGTCGCCGTCGGCGTCCCGGAAGCCCATGGTCAGCTGGGGCGTGACCACCGCCACCCAGGGGGTGGACTGCTGGACGGTGCGCAGCGCGGCCGAGGCCCGCTCGGTCGCCTGCTGCTTGCGCTGCTCCTCGGTGCGCTTGTCGGCGCCGGGCTCGCCCGCGGCGCGCAGCCAGTCCGCGAGGCCGGGTACCGCGCGGTGCCAGCGGACCTGCTGGTCGCCGGGGCGCACCGAGGTGACCAGGCCGTCGTCCCAGACCACTACGGCGTTCTCGCCGGCCATCGACAGGTAGAGCGCGGTGGCGCCCTCCCGCTGGTAGGACCAGGCGTGCTCGCCGGTGGCCCGGTGGTAGGCCTCCAGGCCGGGGCCGACCCGCAGGTCGAGGTCGGCGGCGGCGAGGGTCGCGGTGGGGTCGGCGCTCGGGTCGGCGGCGCTCCGCGCGGCCACCCGGTCGCCGAACGGGACCGGCTTGTTGGCGTGCGCGGCGGCGCCCGCCACAAGGACCAGCAGTACCGCCAGGGCAGGCAGGATCGATCGGGGGCTGAGGGCGCGCGACTTCCAGGACACGGGCGGAGCGTACCTTTCGGCGCCCGCGCGAGTCAGCCGCGATTCGCCGTACCGCCGAACGGCGCAGTCCCTCGTGGCGGCCGGGCGGGGTTGTCCCGTACCCGCCCGGCGACCTGCGCCGTCGGGCCCGGCGGGGCCCGGGCGGGGCCTCGCGGTAGGGCTCCCGGGGCCGTCAGGACTGTTACGGAGGTGATACACGGCACACCGCCGGACGGCGTTCGAATATCGCCCACTTTAGGGTGACATTCGGCTTTTCCCCGGCCGGGCGGCCCTACTGTCGGCAATCGGGACACCACTGTGCGTGCCCTGCCCGCCTCCGCCCAGCCTGCTCCGCCCCGCGCGTGGCACCGTCCGGGGAAACGCCCGAGGAGAGACCATGCGATTCGGCCGCCTGGCGCTGGCCGCCGCCACCCTGCTGCTGCTCACCACGGCCGGCGTTCCCGCCGGGACGCCGCTGAGCCAGACCGAGCGGCACGCCCTCTCCTCCGACGGGATCTCGCCGCGCGGGGCCGCGCCCCGTCCGGTGGTGCAGCGGCCGCCGCACGAGCCGCCGTTCGGGGCCTTCGTCGGCTCCTGGGACAGGTACATCCCGCAGATCGGGCGGTACTCGCAGTGGCTGGGCAACGCGAACCTCCAGGTCGGGCACACCTATCTGGCGGGCAACGGCTGGGCGGACATCGAGGGCGAGCCGGCGGTGCTCGGCATGTGGTCGCAGTGGCGGCTGGCGGACCCGTCCCGGATGCTGATCCTCGGTGTGCCGATGCTGGTGCCGAACGAGGCCGATGTGCCGGACGGCGAGGTGGCCCGGCTGCTGGCCCAGGGTGCGCGCGGCGACTTCGACCGGCACTTCCTGAAGCTGGCCCGGCGGCTGGTGGCACTCGGCGGTGCGGACACCGTGCTCACCCTCGGCTGGGAGATGAACGGCGTCACCTACACCCACCGCTGCAAGCCCGATCCGGCCGCCTGGAAGACCTACTGGCGGCGGATCGTCACGGTGATGCGCTCGGTGCCGGGGCAGCACTTCCGCTTCGACTTCACGCCGAACCGGGGGCTGGACGCGATCCCGTGGACGAAGTGCTACCCCGGGGACGACGTGGTCGACATCCTGGGCATGGACAGCTACGACCAGCCGGCCGGCGGCACCTTCGACGACTACGTGCGCGAGCCGTACGGGCTGCAGGACCAGGTGGAGTTCGCGGCCAAGCGCGGCAAGCCGGTCTCGTACCCGGAGTGGGGGCTGTTCCGGAACGGGGACAACCCGGAGTTCGTGCAGCGGATGGTCGAGTGGATCCGCACCCACGACACGGCCTACCAGACCGTCACCGACTACTGCCCGCACGGGTTCTGGCAGTGCGACCGGAACCCGCGGGCCGGTGCCCGGTTCAAGCAGTTGATGACGGGCTCCAAGGGGGCCCCGGCCGCGCCGACGCCGCCGACACCGCCCTCGGCCCCGGTCGCGCCGGTGGCGCCGAGCGTTCCGGCGCAGCCGACGCCGCCCGGTGCGCCGACCGCGCCGGCCTCCCCGGCCGCCACTCCGACGGCGCCGCCGAGCCCCGGGGGGCCGGGCGAGCCGTCGCCGTCGGCGGCCCCGACGGCCCCGACGGCCCCGGCAAGTCCGACCGCCCCGGCGTCGCCGGAGGCGCCGTCCGCGGTGCCCTCCCCCGCCCCGACCGCCCGGCCCGGGTGGCACTGGTGGCCCTGGTGGTAGCGGGGCGGGCGGTCAGCTGCGGCGGCGGGCGGCCAGCGCCTCCTTGAGCCGCGGCATCCGGGTGGTGAGCAGGTGGACCGTCGCCCGCCGGGCGCGGACCGCGCCGCCCCGGGCCGCGGCCGCCGGGGCCGGACCGCGTGGGCCGAACAGCAGCCGCTGGTTCGGCAGTCGGTCCGGGCGCCAGCGCTGCTTGTACGCCTCCTGGCCGCGCAGCAGGCTTATCACCGGGATCCCCGCCGCCAGCGTCTCGTCCAGCGCGGCGCCGAACAGCAGGCCGGCGATGTCCAGCCGCTCCCGCAGCCGGGGGTGCGCGCCGTACAGGTAGAGGCCGCTGTAGGAGGGGCAGAGCAGCACCAGGTTGACCGCCAGCAGCTCGCCGTCCAGCCAGAACCGGTGCACGGCCGCGCCGCCGGAGGCGACCAGCGCCGCGGTGGACTCGGCGAGGTGCCGGGAGAACCGCTCGGTGCGGTGCTCCGGCGTCACCCCGCGCTCCTCCCACTGGACGAAGTGCAGCCGCAGCAGCGCCTCCAGCGCCTCCGGGACCTCCTCCGGAGTGGTCGACCGCACCTCGACGCCGGATTCGGCGATCTTGCGCTGCTTGACCCGGCTGCGCTGGGCGGTCTTCCCCGGCAGCCGCTTGAGGAGTTGGTCCATCGGGACTGCGGGCAGGTACTGGCAGAGCGAGTCGGCGAAGCGGTGGCGCCGGCCGCGCCACTGCTCGAAGACCCGCTGGACGGCCGCCTCCGGGTGGACCTCGCGCAGTTCCAGGCTGTGCCAGGGGCGGGTGAGCGGGAGGGCCGCGGCGAACTCGGCTGCGGCCCGGTCGGCGCAGGCGTCGTCGAGCAGGATGTCGGTGAAGTCGATCAGTCCGGCGCCGAGGCCGGTCAGTCCGCCGAGCGGGCCGCCGCGCCGGCGGAACGCGCCCGCGCCGACGAGCAGGCCCTCGCGGCGCACCAGCAGCACCACGAGGGCGCCGGGGCGGCCGTAGTGGCGCCACCAGGAGCGCTGCCAGACCGAGGTCTGGAAGGCGGTGGCGGTACGGCAGCGGGCGGCCAGGTCGTCCCACTCCTCGGCGAGGGCGTCGAGGGCGTCGTCCTCGCGGCGCAGCTCGGTGGTCCAGCGGGGCGAGCGGGCCTGGGCGGGGAGGCCCGCGGTGGGGGTGACGGCCTCGGTGCTCATCGTCCGCCCCCTGCCGTCGCGTCGGCCCGTGCGTCGGACCGTGCCCCGTTCCTGGCTCCCGCCTTCGCCGGTTCGGGCTTCGCGGTGTCGGACTTGGCGGTGTCGGGCTTCGCGGCCTCGGACTTGGCGGACCCGGACTTCACCACCTCGGCCTTCGCCGGCCCGGCCGGGTCGACGGGGTCGGGGTCCGGTTCGGCGGCGCGCGGGCGCGGGGTGGTCGCCGGCCCGGCCGCGGCGGGCGCCTCCTCGGCGGGGGCCCCGGTGCCCCGGCGGCGGGTCATCATCACCAGCGCGCCGATCAGCACCCCGGCCGCGCCGCCGACCGCGACGTCCAGCTTGCCGGAGGGCGTGGTCGGCCGGTCGGGCTCGGCGGCGCCCGCCAGCGGGACCAGGCGGACGCCGGTCTCCTTGCTGCTGCCGTTGGCGAACGCCACCAGCGAGCGGGCCACCGCGTCCGCCGCCCGGACGGCCTCCCCGGGCTCGGCGCCGGTGCCGGTGATCTCGATCATCGGGGCGTCCGGCGAGGTGGTGCCGTGCACCAGGGCCTCCAGCTCGCCGCGGCTGTGCCCGCTCTCGGCGGCGGCCGCCGCGAGCACCTGCGGCTGGCCGGCCAGCCGCCCGTACGCCTGGGCGAAGTTGACCGCGGTGGCGGCCTGGCCCTGGGCGTCGGGCACCACGATCACATAGGAGTTGGCGGCGTACGAGGGGTGGGCGACGACGGCGTACCCGGCGCCGGCGGCGGCGCCCAGCGGCACCGCGAGGGCCATCGGCCACCATCGGCCGACGAGCCGACGGGCGCTACGGCGCGATTCGCTCATGGGGACTCCTTGGCTATGAGGGCCGCCCGGCCGGCGGCCCGGTGTCTGCGGGGGTGCTGCCGGCTCAAGCCCGGGCCAGCCGGTCGTAGAGCGCACCGAGGTCGGCGGCGACCCGGACGATGTCGTAGTGGCCGACCGCGGGCGGCCTGGGCAGCGGGTCGGTGCCGAGGTCGTCGAGGTGGCGCAGGTCGCGCAGCGCGGCCGTGTAGGCGGCCGCCTCGGAGGGGATCCGGCGGGCCTGCGGGGCGGCGCTGGGCGGCAGTTCGTCCAGGGCCGGGCAGGCGCTGTGGCGCACCGGCAGGCCGGCCGCGAGCCCCTCCAGCACACCGAGGCCGAAGGTCTCCTCGGTGGAGGGGGCGGCGAGCACGTCCAGCGCGGTGAGCAGTTCTGGGACGTCGTCGCGTTCGCCGGTCAGCACCAGGCGGTCGCGGACGCCGAGTTCGTCGGCCCGGCGCTCCAGGGCGGCGCGTTCGGGGCCTTCGCCGATCAGCACCAGCCGGGCCGCGCCGTCCAGTCCGGCGAGCGCTTCCAGCAGGACGGCGAAGCGCTTGCCGGGGACGAGCCGGCCGATCCCGCCGATCACCCAACTGTCCTGCGGCAGGCCGAGTTCGGCGCGCAGCCGGGCGCGGGTGCCGGCCCGGTCGGCGGGCGGGTGGTGGTAGCGGGCGGCGTCGATGCCGTTCGGGATCAGTTCGACCCTGGCCGGTGGTACGCCCCAGGCGTGCAGGGTCTGGGCGACCTGCCGGGACACCGCGACGGTGGTGGTGCCGAGGCGTTCGGCGGCCAGGTAGAGGCCCTTGACGCCGCGGGTGACCGGGCGGCCCTCGATCACTCCGGCGTGCAGCGAGTGCTCGGTGGCGACCACGGCCCGGACGCCGGCCAGCCGGGCGGCGAGCCGTCCGTAGAGTCCGGCCCGGTAGAGGTGGGTGTGCACCACGTCGTAGCGGCCGGCCCGGACGAGGCTGGCCAGCCGGGGCAGTGCGCCGAGGTCCCGGTTGCCGCGCATGCCGAGGTGGTGGACGGTGACGCCGTCGGCGCGCAGCGCGGTGGCCACGGTGCCGGGGTTGGTCAGGGCGAGGACCTCGCACTGCTGGTGGGCCGGCAGGTGGCGGAGCAGCAGGTGGAGCTGGCGTTCGGCGCCGCCGGAGGCGAGGCCGGTGACGATGTGCAGGATCCTCACGGCACCCTCCGGAGGTGCCCGGCGCGGGTGGCGAGGCGGTGGCGGCGGAGTTCGGTGACGGTGTCGCGCAGGCGGTGGCGGCCGCGTTTGGCCCGCAGCCGCCAGGCGCCGTCGCGGTCGCCGACGTAGCAGCGGGGCAGCGCGTACCGGCCGGTGAGCGGGGAGTGCGCGATGGCGCAGGCGTAGTCGTAGCCGGCGTCGCGGACGGCCAGGGTGGCGGCGAGGTCGACGGCGCCGTAGGGGTAGCAGAAGCCGGTGACGGGGCCGCCGACGACCTCCTCCAGGAGCCGCCGGCTGTCCCGGGTCTGGGCGGCCAGTACCTCGGCGGGCAGTCCGGGCAGGGCCTGGTGGCCGAGGCCGTGCGAGCCGATCTCCCAGCCGGCGGCGGCGAGGTCGGTGACCTCCTGCACGGTGAGCAGGGTCTTCCGGGGGCCTTCGGTGTCCCAGTCGTTGGCGCGGCCGAGCAGGTCGGCGACGACGTAGGCGGTGGCGGTGAAGCCGTAGGCCTGGAGGATCGGTACGGCGTGGCGGGCGAAGTCCGCGTAGCCGTCGTCGAAGCTCAGCCCGACCAGCCGGTCGGCCCGTCCGGCCGCCCGGGCCCGCATCAGTTCGCGGACCGAGACGCCGCGCTTGCCGCGCCGGTGCAGCCAGGCGATCTGCTCGGCGAACCGTTCGGGGCTGACGGTGAGCCGGTACGGGTCCTCCTTCTCGACGGCCACCGAGTGGTACATCAGGATCCACGGCGAGGTGGTCCCGGTGGCGGGGAGGTCGGCGAGCGGGCGCCGGCTCCTGGGCAGCCGGGCCGGTGGTCGACGGGTGCCGGGGTGCGGCGGGTCGGTGCGCGGGGCTTCGGTGAGCGGCCCAGCGGCGCGCGGGGCTTCGGTGTGCGGCGCGTCGGTGCGCCGGCCGCCGGCCGTCGGCGCGGCCGGGCGGCGTACGCCCGGCGGGGCCGACCGGACGGTTCCCCGTTCAGCGTCCATGAGGAGGGTTCCCTTCATCGGCGACAGGTGACGGGTCGGGGACCGGTCCCAGGACCCGGACGGCGGCGCGGACCGGGCCGCGCACCTCGTGGGCGCCGAGACCGGTGCCCAGGGCGGCGAAGGCCAGCGCGACGGTGAGGCCGCCGAGGACGGTGGAGAGCAGCGGGTCGGCGGTGAGGCCGGCCACCGGCATGCCGAGGGCGGCGGCGCCCGCCGCGGCGGCGAGCAGCCGGGCCTGGCCGCCGAGGACCCGTCGCAGGCGCAGCGGGATGCCGCGCAGGACGAGGCCGCGCAGCAGCAGCGCGGCGGCGGCGGTGATGCCGGCCGCGTTGCCGGCGGCGAGGCCGAGGGCGCCGAAGCGGGGGGTGGCGAGCAGTCCGACGGTGACGGTGACGACGAGGCCGATGGCCATCGCGGCGGCCGGGTACCAGTCGAGCAGTCGGCGGCCGCCGTCCTCGGGGCTGGGGTCGCCGGCCCGGCGGACCGCCGGGCGCAGCGAGAAGTAGGGGCGGATCATCACGCCGATCAGTGCCTGGGCGAGCAGGCCGAAGCTGTAGACCCGGATGACGGCGGCGGTGGCGGCGGTGTCCCGGGGGCCGAAGGCGCCGCGTTCGAAGAGCAGGGCGACCACGGAGGGGGCGCAGGCCATCAGGAAGGCGGTGCCGAGGAGGACGACGGCCGCCGCCTGGCCGAGGTCCTTCTCGACCCGGTCGCGGGCGGCGGTGAGGTCTCCGGCGGCGAGGGCCCGGGCGACCAGGGGGAAGGTGACGGTGCAGATCAGGATGCCGGCGGTCATGGCGAGCTGGGAGACCTTGGCGGCGTAGTTGAGGTGGGAGATGGTGCCGGGCGGCAGTCCCGAGCCGAGGTAGCGCTCGATGAAGACCTGGGCCTGGCGGGTGAGGGTGAACGCGCCGACGGGGAGCAGGGCGAGCGGGATCAGGACCAGGGCGTTGCGGGAGCGGCGGCCGCGGGCGGCGCGGCCGGGGCCGGTGCGCAGGGCGCGCAGGAAGGGGCCGATCAGCAGGCCGGCCATGAGGAGGCTGCCGAGGGCGACGCCGATCGCGGCGGAGCGCACGCCCCACAGGGCGTGGCAGCTGAGCAGGACGACCAGGATGCCGAGGTTGTAGGCGACGTAGATGCCGGCCGGGGCGGTGAAGCGGTGGTGGGCGCGCAGGGCGGCGGCGAGGTAGCCGGCGACGCCGAACGGCAGCACGGTGATCGCGGTGATCCGGGTGCAGGTGACGGCGAGTCGGGGGTCGGCGAGGCCGGGGGCGAGCAGGTCGACGAGTTGGGGGGCGCCGAGGGCGGCGCCGAGGGAGAGGGTGGTGAGGGCGAGGAGCAGCCAGGGCAGGGTGGCCCGGACGACCTGGCGGACGGGGTCGGGGCCGTCGGGGCGTTCCTCGCGGAGGACCAGGGCGAGGGCGAAGGCGGGCACCATGAGGAAGGACATGGCGTCCTCGATCAGCAGGGGTGCGGCGGTCTCGGGGACGGTCCAGGCGACCAGGAAGGCGTCGGTGCCCTGGTTGGCGCCGAAGTAGCGGGCGAGCAGGAGGTCGCGCAGCAGTCCGAGGGCGGAGCCGGCGGCGCTGAGGACGGCGGTGACGCCGAAGGCCCTGGCGAGGAAGCGGCCGCGCGGGGCGGCGGCCGGTCCCGGTCCGGGCGGGGCGGGGGGGGGGGCCGGCAGGGGGGGGGGCACGGCCGGCGGTTGGGCCGGCGGTATGGGGGGCCCGGGGGGGGGGGGGCCGGGGGGGGGGGGGGGCCGGGGGGGGTGGGGGGC
>NZ_LGDO01000334.1:0-405 GCF_001279805.1 Streptomyces sp. XY431 | reverse complement strand
TCCGACCGGTGGTGGCGGCGGTTTCCGTCGTGACGACCGTGGCGGCGACCGTCCGTCGGGCGGTGGCTTCCGCCGTGACGACCGTCCGGGTGGCTTCCGTCGCGACGACCGTGGCGACCGTCCCTCGGGCGGCGGCTTCGGTGGCGGCCGTGACGACCGCGGCGGCGACCGCGGTGGCTTCCGCCGTGACGACCGTGGTGACCGTCCGTCGGGTGGTGGCTTC
Organism: Streptomyces sp. XY431; assembly: GCF_001279805.1. Taxonomy (NCBI): domain Bacteria; kingdom Bacillati; phylum Actinomycetota; class Actinomycetes; order Kitasatosporales; family Streptomycetaceae; genus Streptomyces; species Streptomyces sp. XY431. Next base: position 182 of record NZ_LGDO01000334.1, on the reverse strand, counting down.
CGTCGCGACGACCGCGGTGACCGTCCGACCGGTGGTGGCTTCCGTCGCGATGACCGCCCGGGTGGTTTCAGTGGTGGCCGTGACGACCGCGGTGGGTTCCGTCGTGATGACCGTGGTGACCGTCCGACCGGTGGTGGCGGCGGTTTCCGTCGTGACGACCGTGGCGGCGACCGTCCGTCGGG
>NZ_LGDO01000333.1:0-417 GCF_001279805.1 Streptomyces sp. XY431 | reverse complement strand
GTGCCGGTGAGCGTCCATGTCACCGACGAGGCGGCCGGGATCTCGACGGCGGGGCAGGTTGCCGTGCCGTTGTCGATCGGGCAGTTGGCTCCGTCGGCGTCCGCCTTCATCGAGGCGTTGCCGACCCCGGCGGGCACCTGGTCGGTGACGACCACGTCACGGGCCCGCGAGGGGCCGTTGTTGGTTACGGTGACACGCCACTGGATCAGTTGTCCGGGCACCACCGGATCGGTGAGCAGCGCCTTGGAGACGGTCAGGTTCGCCTGCGTCGAAGGTGAGTTGGTGGGGCTCGCGACGGCGGTGTGGGTCGGCGTTGCGGGGTCGGGGCCACCGGTCACCGTCACGGTGTTGGTCGGTGTGACGGTCGCGTTGGCGTCGAGGGTGCCGGTGAGCGTCCATGTCACCGACGAGGCGGCC
>NZ_LGDO01000332.1:0-424 GCF_001279805.1 Streptomyces sp. XY431 | reverse complement strand
CTGGCCGGGCACGCCGGCGCGCTGGGGGCCGCCGCTGTGCCGACCGGGGGGGCGGGGGAGGCCGGGGCGGGGGGGACGGGGACGGGAGCGGCGGCCACGGTGGCCGCGTACGTCTCGGTGGGCGCCGAGCCCGGCACCCGCCCGCTGCTGGACGCGCTGCGGGCACGCGGGCTGCGGGTGCTGCTTCCGGTCCTGTTGGCCGACAACGACCTGGACTGGGCGGAGTACGCGGGGCCGGCGGCGCTGGCCCCGGCCGGGCGCGGCCTGCTGGAGCCGGTCGGCGAGCGGCTCGGCCCGGAGGCGGTGACCGGGGCCGGGCTGGTGCTGCTGCCGGGGCTGGCGGTGGACCGGCGGGGGCTGCGGCTGGGGGGGGGGGGGGGGTCGTTCGACCGGGGGCTGGGCCGGGTGGGGGGGGCCGGGGGCC
>NZ_LGDO01000331.1:0-427 GCF_001279805.1 Streptomyces sp. XY431 | reverse complement strand
CACGTCATCGCGCCCGGTCAACCGCCCCAGCACGATCGCCCAGGCCGCCTGCACCACCGTGTTCAGCGTGACACCGCGACCACGCGCCCACGACTCCAGAGCGGAGGCGTCGGGGAGCTTGACCTCCAGACGCTCGGGCATCGTCCGCGCCCTGGTCCCGGAGTCCGCGACCAGGTGCGTCGGCTCCTCCAGCCCGTCCAGGGCGCGGGCCCACGCCTGCTCGGCCTCCTCGCGGTCCTGGCCGGCCAGCCAGGTCACGTAGTCCCGGTACGGCGTGATCTGCGGAAGGCCCAGGGTGCTCCCGTCGGCCTCGTAGGCGGCGAACAGATCCTGCATCACCAGCGGCATCGACCAGCCGTCGAGGATGATGTGGTGGTTGGTCACCACGAACAGCCACTGGTCATCGTCCAGTCGGGCCAGGGCGAAG
>NZ_LGDO01000330.1:0-439 GCF_001279805.1 Streptomyces sp. XY431 | reverse complement strand
CACCAGGAGCGTTGAGTTGAGTCAGATGAGCCAGGCCGCACAGAACCTGAACTGGCTGATCACCAATTTCGTGGACAACACCCCTGGGGTGTCGCACACGGTGGTGGTCTCCGCGGACGGCCTCCTGCTGTGCATGTCCGAGGGTTTCCCTCGTGACCGCGCAGACCAGCTCGCCGCCGTCGCCTCCGGCCTCACCTCCCTCACCACCGGCGCCAGCCGGATCTTCGAGGGCGGCGAGGTCAACCAGACCGTGGTCGAGATGGAACGGGGCTTCCTCTTCCTGATGGCCGTCAGCGACGGCTCCGCCCTCGCCGTCCTCGCCGCCCCCGACTCCGACATCGGCCTGGTCGGCTACGAGATGGCCCTCCTCGTCGACCGCGCCGGCGCGGTCCTCACCCCCGCACTCCGCGCAGAACTCCAGGGCAGTCTCCTGCACTGA
>NZ_LGDO01000329.1:0-442 GCF_001279805.1 Streptomyces sp. XY431 | reverse complement strand
CGCGGCCGCGTCGGCGGCCTTGGCGATCTGGGCCAGCGCGTCCACCTTCGGGACGACCAGCTGGTCGGCGAACTCGGCGCCGTCGGCGACGTACACCTTCGCGGCGCCGTACTCGGCGGCCTTGGCGGCCAGCTCGGCCGCCTTGTCACCGGCGCCGAGGACGACCGCCGACGGCTCGCCGATACGGCGGGCCAGGGTCAGCAGCTCCAGGGCCGGCTTGCGGACCACGCCGTCGGCGTGGTCCACGAGAACCAGGATCTCAGCCATGATTCATTGCTCCTGATCGATCGTTGGATGCGCGAACGGGTGGGACTAGATGAACTTCTGGTCGGCGAGGAAGCCCGCGAGCGCCTTGCCGCCCTCGCCCTCGTCCTTGACGACCGTGCCCGCGGTACGCGCCGGACGCGCCGTCACCGACTCCACCGCCGTCCACGAACCCGCC
>NZ_LGDO01000328.1:0-444 GCF_001279805.1 Streptomyces sp. XY431 | reverse complement strand
CAACGGTTCCCACCGGGCGGCCCCCTCCTCCCCCTCGCCCAACACCTCTTCGCCCGCCGCTGCGCCCGCGCCCTCACCCACCTCGCCGCCCGGGCGACCCGGTAGGCCGAGGAGTGGGAAGTCGGCGACGTCGACTTCCCACTCCACACACACCACTCACCGTCCCAGCGCACACCCAGCAGGGCAGCGGCATCCCGCGCCATCGACGAGACACGGGAGTGGGAAGTCGGCCTCACCGACTTCCCACCGAAGGCAGGCCCGAGCCCCAGAAAGGGGGCGAGCGTCGGGCCGACACAGGAAATCGGCGGCATCGGTCTCCTGCGGCGGGTGGGCGGAGCGCCGGGGCAGGAGCGCGGGAAGTCGGCGGGGTCTACCTCCCGCGGCGGGTGGGCGAAGGCGCGCAGGAAGTCGGCGGGGGCGACTTCCTGTGGCGGGGGGTGGAGG
>NZ_LGDO01000327.1:0-452 GCF_001279805.1 Streptomyces sp. XY431 | reverse complement strand
CGCGGCCGCGTCGGCGGCCTTGGCGATCTGGGCCAGCGCGTCCACCTTCGGGACGACCAGCTGGTCGGCGAACTCGGCGCCGTCGGCGACGTACACCTTGGCGGCGCCGTACTCGGCGGCCTTGGCGGCCAGCTCGGCCGCCTTGTCGCCGGCGCCGAGGACGACCGCCGACGGCTCGCCGATACGGCGGGCCAGGGTCAGCAGCTCCAGGGCCGGCTTGCGGACCGCGCCGTCGGCGTGGTCGACCAGGACGAGGATCTCAGCCATTGCTCGATGTCTCCGTGTTGTGGGGTGGGGCAGCAGGGGCGGGTGCTTGGTGGGACTAGATGAACTTCTGGTCGGCGAGGAAGCCGGCGAGCGCCTTGCCGCCCTCGCCCTCGTCCTTGACGACCGTGCCCGCGGTACGCGCCGGACGCGCCGTCACCGACTCCACCGCCGTCCACGAACCCGCC
>NZ_LGDO01000326.1:0-453 GCF_001279805.1 Streptomyces sp. XY431 | reverse complement strand
GAGACCGTCGCACCGAAGACCACGTCATCGCGCCCGGTCAACCGCCCCAGCACGATCGCCCAGGCCGCCTGCACCACCGTGTTCAGGGTGACACCGCGACTGCGCGACCAGGAGGCCAGGTCCTCGGTCTGCTCAACCGGGAGCGCGATCTCCACGTGTTCGGGCATCGTCTGGGTGCGGCGTCCGGTCGCGGCGACCAGGTGGGTCGGCTCCTCGGTTCCGTCCAGTACGCGAGCCCAGACCCGCTCGGCTTCCGCACGGTCCTGGCCGGCCAGCCAGGTCACGTAGTCCCGGTAGGGCGAGACGCGCGGCAGGGAGGTACTACGGCTGTCCGCCGCGTAGGCGGCGAACAGGTCCTGCATCACCAGCGGCATCGACCAGCCGTCGAGGATGATGTGGTGGTTGGTCACCACGAACAGCCACTGGTCATCGTCCAGTCGGGCCAGGGCGAAG
>NZ_LGDO01000325.1:0-460 GCF_001279805.1 Streptomyces sp. XY431 | reverse complement strand
CCACTCCTCCACCACCCGCTGACGCTCACCCGCCGACAGGACGTCAACACGCCCCACCGACACCGACGGACCAACCAACACCGCCTCGAACACCCGCAGGATCCTCGAGCCGATCTCCTCGGCCGCCGGAGCGTCGAACAGATCCGTGGCATAGCCCAGGTCCAGCGCCAGCCGGCCACCGTTCTTCATGGCGGCGATGCTGAGCGGGTAGTGGGTGGCGTCCTTTCCGGGCACCCCCGCGATCCGCAGACCGGCAACGCCAGCCGCCGCCTTCGGATCGATCGGGTAGTTCTCGAACACCGTGAGCGTGTCGAAGAGTTCGCCCACCCCGGCGAGGCGCTGGATGTCGGCGAGACCCAAATGCTGGTGAGCCATCAGCTCCACCTGCTGGGACTGCACCTCGGCCACCAGCTCCTCCAGCGAGGACGCCGCGTCCAGCCGCACCCGCACCGGAACCGTG
>NZ_LGDO01000324.1:0-54543 GCF_001279805.1 Streptomyces sp. XY431 | reverse complement strand
TGGTGGCGGCGGGTGCGGTGGACGGGGGTGTGGGCCGGGTGACGGCCGGGCGGCCGCCGCCGGTGGGGCGGGGGGTCGACTTGCAGCTCGCGTACGGCACCGCCGTCGGCGGCCGGACGGCCGGTGCGGTGACGGTCGGGGCGGCGGTGGCCGGTGCGGTGCCGGGCCGGGGCCCGCCGATGAGCCGTACCGGTCCCGGCGCCGCTCCCGTTGCCGGGCGCCGCGCCGGGTCGTCGGACAGCACCCCCGACACCGCCGACCGCAGCGCGCTGCCCGGCCCGACGCCGAGGTCCGCGGCGAGCCGGCGGCGGGTGCGGTGATAGGCGTTCAGGGCGTCCCACGAGCGCCCGGACTGCTGCAGACAGAGCACCAGCCGCGCGGCCAGCGCCTCGTTCCACGGATCGGCCTCCGCGGCGCGGTCGAGCTCGGGCACGGCGTCCGCGCCCAGCCCGAGCCGGAGCAGGCGGTCGGCCCACGCCTCCAGCGCGAGGGTCCGGTCCTTCCGCAGCCGGTCGGCGAGCGCGTCCCGCAGGTCGGTCTCGGGCAGGTCGGCGAGTGCGGCGGGCCCCTGCCACAGCGAGAGCGCCCGTCGCAGCAGCCCGGCCGCCGCCTCGTCGCCGTCCGGGGCGTTCCGCGCGGCGGCGTCGGCGACCAGCCGCTCGAACAGCAGCGAGTCCACCGCGTCCGCCGGGCCGTCCAGCCGGTAGCCGGGCGGACGGGTGGAGAGGACGAGGCCCGAGCCGGCGATCAGCTTGCGCAGCGCGGCGATGTGACCCTGCAGCGCGGCCCGGGCCCGGGCCGGCGGCGCGTCCCCCCACAGCAGTTCGAAGAAGCGTCCGACCGGGACGGTACGGCCGAGTTCGAGCGCCAGCAGGGCCAGCGTGGCGCGCCGCTTGGCGGCGGCGGGCTCGACGGACCGGCCGTCGGCGGTCCGCAGTTCCACCGGACCCAGCAGCCGAACGAACACGGATCCTCCCTGGTGAGAGCGGGTGGACGAGGGTTTCCATCCCTGTGCGGGGCGCAGTCTAGCCACGCTGGAGGTTCGTCTTGTGACGTTCGGTGTGCGATTTCGGGAATGGTGGGTATCTGTCCGACCGGGGGGTTGACGGCAGCCGGTTCGTGGTCCCCGCGGGCGCGCGCGGGGGTGTCCCCCGGCCGGAAGCGGGCGGCGCGTCCGCCCGGCGCGCCCACGGGGTCCGCCGTCGCGCCGCCGGTGAGGCACTGTCGTCCGCGTGCTGACGAACGGGCCGTCGGGCGGGTCGGGTGCCGCGGCGGCGGGTGCGGGGGGCGCTGCGGGCGGGCCTGTCGGCGACGGCCGGGGGCGGCCGCCCGGGAGCGGGGTCCCACCGGCGCGGACCGTCCGGGCGGAGCGCGTGCCCGGCGGTTCGGGAGGTGTGCGCGATCGGACCCGCCGGGCTGCCCGAAGGGGAACCCCCGAACGGGGTCTCCGGGACGGGCCTGCGGGCCCCGGGGCGGATACCCGGACGACCCGTCTCCCGTGTTCAACGGACGGGCGTCCACCTGGGGTTCACCTGTCGGCGGGCGGTGAACCCGGGCCTCCGGCCGCCCCGTCGATCAGAGTGCGGGGCCGTCGCGGTTCCGAGAGTTTCGACCGCCGGGAAGGGCCACCATGCTGCGAATGAACGGGCCGCTGCGGATCACCGTGCTCGACAAGGACGCCTACTACGAGCAGCGCGCGGTGGTGCGCACCCCGTACGGCACGTTCGTGCTGGAGGGGAGGGCCGGGGCCTCGCTGGACGTGCAGGCCGAGGAGTGGGAGCTGGAACTGCAGCACTGCGTGCCCGGCGTGGGCTGGCGGCCCAACGTCCGGGTGCTGCCGTACCCGTGGCAGACCTCCGGCGGCCTGCGCAGCCGGATCGTGCGCAGCAAGGACTGCGACTGGCTGCACGGCGACCCGACCGAGCGGAACTTCGTCCTGCGGCTCTCCGCGACGGTGGCCGAGCGGCCGGGCGCGGCCCCGGCCGCCGCCGAGGCGGTGGGCCCGGCCGTCCGCGGGGGGCTGCGGACCAGCTCGGGGGCGGGCCTCGGCACGGTCGGCGGGGCGGTGCCCGGGGTGCCCGCGATGCCGGGGGTGCCCGCGGTGCCGGGAGTGCCCGCGGTGCCGGGGGTGCCCGCGATGCCCGGGGCGCCCGCGGTGTCCGGGGCGCCCGCGGTGTCCGGGGCGGCGGTCGCGCGGTCGGTGCCGGGCGTCCGGATGGGGGAGGCCGGGCAGCGGGCCCAGCTGAACGCCGTCCCGGTGGAGGCGGGCCGGCTGCCGACCGGCCGGGTCGCCCCGGCGGTGTGGCCCGCGCCGACCGCCCGGGCGGTGCAGGGGCGGTCGCTGGAGGCCAGGCCGCTGCAGGCCCGGCCGGTGGAGGCCGAGCGGGCGACGCCGGTGGCGCGCGGCGAGGCTCGGGAGAGCTGGGGGAGCGGCCACTAGCCGCTGCCGACTACGGCGTCGGTGACGCCCGCACGGAGGCGTGGGACGGGAGGACGGTCCCCGGCGGCGGAGTGACGCCCGACGGGGCGTCGGCGGGCGTCACCGGAGTGCCCCGCTGCTCCGGTCCGCTGCGATCACACCGCGCAGGGGGAACGCGACCAGCAGCGCGACCAGGACCAGGAGTCCGCTCGCCCACAGCGGCCCGAGGTTCCCGGCCGCTGTGCCGAGGGTCGTCGCGGCGACGAGGGGTCCGACGACAGCGCCCGTGTTGAGCGCGGCGGTCGCGTAGGAGCCGGCCATGGTGGGCGCTGCCGCCGCCTCGTAGAGCACCCGCGTGATCAGCGTGCTCCCGAGCGCGAACGACAGCGCGCCCTGGACGAAGACGAGGGCGAGCAGCGCGGCCGGCCTGTCGGCCAGCAGGGCCAGGGCCGGCCAGCCGACGAGCAGCAGCGCACCGCCGACCGCGACGACCGGACCGGGGTGCCGGTCGGACAACCGGCCGGCGACGGTGACCCCGGCGAAGGAACCGGCGCCGAAGAGCGCCAGCACGACCGGGATCCACAGCTCGTCCAGCCCGGCGGTGTCGGTCACGACGGGCGCGAGGAAGGTGAAGCCGGCGAAGGTCGCCGCGTTCACCACGGCGCCGAGCAGCATGACCAGGAGCAGCCGAGGCCTTTTGAGCTGCGCGAGTTCCGATCGCAGGGCCGGGCCGTCGGTGGCGGCCGTCCGTGCACGTCGCGCCGGGACCCCGGTGGCGATGCCGATGACCGCGGGCAGGCAGACGGCGGCGACGGCCCAGAACGTGGCCCGCCAGCCGAACAAGGTGCCGAGCACCGCCCCGCCGGGGACACCGGCGACCGCGGCCACCGTGGTTCCCGACAGCAGGACGGCGAGCGCGCGTCCCTTCCGGTCGGGCGGGACCAGCGTGGTGGCGGTCGTCAGGGCCACGGCGAGGAACCCCGCGTAGGCGAGCGCCGCGGCCACCCGGGTCGCCACCAGGAGCGGGAAGCTCGACGTGGCGGCGCCCACGACGTGGGCGGTCAGGAACACCAGGACGAACCCCGCGAGGGCGGAACGTCCGGGCCGGTGGCGGGCGAGCCCGGCCACGAGGGGGGCACCGACGACCATGCCGATCGCGAATGCCGAGGTGAGGGCGCCTGCTGTCCCGACCGTCACGTCGAGGTCGGGGGCGATGTCCGGCAGGAGGCCGGCGAGCATGAACTCCGAGGTGCCCATGGCGAAGGCGGCCAGGGCGAGCAGATACAGCGGGAGGGGCATCGAAGGGCTCCGAGGTGAGGAGAAGCACGGGAAGGTCAACCCGTCACCGCGGTCAGCACCCAGGGGCGCGCTCGTCCGGCCGCGGAACGCGGCGGGACGGCAGGACTACGAACTCAGTGGTTCAGGGGGCTGACGGCGTGACCGAAAGCCCCCACCGTGTCTGACTCGGGACTCGACATGGCCCGCACGGTACCCGACCGGTGGCCGTCGGGCCATCCCGGTTTTCACAGCGGTCGGGGTGTCGTCGATGCCGTGCCCCGCGGCGGCCGGGCCCGGGCCGCTCATCGGCCGGGCCCGGGCCGAGCAATGGGCGCTCAGGCGTCCGGGGCGGTGTCCGGGGCGTCGGGGTTCTCGGGGCCCTCCGGGCCCTCGGGGGCGGGGTCCGGCGGTTCGGGGATGTCGAGGTGGACGCCCGGGGTGAGGTGGAAGCGTTCGGGGGACTCGGCCCGGGGGCGTTCGGTCTGGGGCATCGCCGCCCGCCGCTCCAGCCACGCGCGCAGCCGGGTCAGCGAGTTGCGGTTGCGCTCGGAGGGATCGCCGCCGGACTCGCGCAGCAGGACGCAGGCCGGGCGGTCGCCGTCGGCGGGTACCTGGCCGACCACGGTGAACGCCGTGCCCGGCGGGAACGCCGCCTGGGCCGGGCCGTCGGTCGGGTCGAAGACGGACGTGCGCCGACCGGTGGCCGACCAGACGAGGAACTCCACGGACGAGCCGGGGAGTTCGGCCCCCGGCGCGGTCAGCCCGGCGAGCGGTGCCGGTTCCCGGAACTGTCGGCCGGTCGGGTAGTGCGCCAGCACGGACTCCGGGTCGAGACCGGCCCCGGCACCGAGCAGCACCGCGCCGTGATGGCTCGGCAGCCGGCGCAGACCGGAGCCGAGGCAGCGCAGGAACGGCCGCAGCTCCGGGTCCCCGGACCGGGCGGCCGCGATCAGGGCGGCACGGGTCGCGGGCACGCCGGCGTCGGTGTGGTGGAGCAGCACGGCGGCCAGGTCGGGCTTGAAGTCGTCCTGCGAGGTGGAGCGCAGACCGGGCAGCCGGGTGGCGAGCTGGTCCAGCCGCCCGGTGCAGCGGTGGTAGTGGTCGCCGAGCAGGGCGCGGACGGCATCGCGCTCGGCGGGGCTGCTCGCGGTGACCGGGGGCGGGCTGTCGTCCAGGCCGAAGTACCGGGCCGGGGCCGGGGTCGGGTCCGGTGCGGGCTCCGGGACGGCCGCCGGTGCCTCGGCGGCCGTCCCGGGCGGTGCGGCCTCGACCGGATGTGCGGCCTCGACCGGCGGCGCGGCCGCGGGCTCGGCGGTCGGCTCGGACGTCGGCTCCTCCGGGGCCACGGTCCCGGACGGCGGTTCCGGCCGGGGCTCCGGTCCGGCGCTCGGTGCGGCCGGCGAGGCCGGTGCGGTCCGGGGGACGTCGGGCGTCCGGACCGGCAGGCCGTCCGGCTCGCCCGGCGCACCCGGCCGGCCGACCGGGGCGGAGCCGGACGGGCCGGATCCGGATCCGGATCCGGCGGTGGCGGTTCCGACCGAGGGCGGTGCGCCCGCGCCGGTGGCCGGGTCGGTGGCCGGGTCGGCGCTCGCCAGGGGGACCCGCCGGGGCGGCGCTCCGGCGCCGGTGAGGCTGCCGGTGGCGGGCGCACCGGTGGCCCGGACGGGCGTGGGCACGGGAACCGGACCCGGTTCGGCTTCGGGTCCGGGCTCGGGTCCGGAGGCGGTTCCGGGCTCGGCGGGGACCCGGTGCCGGGCCCGGGGGTCGGCCTGGGACGCGAACGGGCTCTCCGCCCCGGGACCGGGGGCGGGGGCGCCGACGGCGGGCGTCCGGGGCGCCAGCGGCGGTTCGGCCCCGGCCTCGGGTTCGGCTCCGGCCTCGGGTTCGGGAACGGGCGGCATCCGGTGTCGCAGCGGGGCTTCGGCCCGCGACTCGAACCGGCTCCCGGCCCCGCCTCCGGTGCCGTTCCCGGCACCCGTCGCACCTTCGGCGTCCGGCACGGGCGGTACCCGGTGACCGGTCGGCAGTTCGCCGCGGGAGGCGGTCCGCGACCCGCCGGGGACGGCCGGCCCGGGGACGGCCGGTACCCGGTGCGCGGAGGAGGCGGCAGCGCCCGCTCCCAGCGCGGCGGGCGCGTGCTGCCCCGGTCCGCCGACGGCGGCGGCCGTCCGAGCGGCGGCCGGCGCGGATACCGGCGCGGTCACCGGTGTGGTCACCTGCGCCCCGCGCCGGGCCGCGTCCGTGCCGCCGATGCCGTACGACACCGGCGCGACGGCGGGCGGGCCGCCCGCCGGCTGCTCGGCGCCGAGCCACTCCAGCTCGTACGTCCGGGCGACGAAGCGCCCGACGGTCTCGGCGGCGGGCTCCAGCAGCCCGTGGACGAGCAGCCCGAAGCCCTCGGCGCCGGCCGCCGGCAACCGGCCCAGGAGGGCGCCCAGCTCCTCGAAGGCGTCGGCGGGCACCGGGCGGTCCCGTTCCCCGACGATCAGCAGCGGGCGGCTCGGCTCGGGCCGGCGGAAGCGCGGGGTGAGCACGTGCGGCGGTTCGGGGCGGAGCCAGAGCCCGGCCGGGACGGCCTCCAGCGCCCAGTACGGGAACGCCTGGAACACCCCGGGCCCGGCGGTCCGCCAGTCGGAGCCGCCGTTGCGCCAGGCGGCGGGCGTGGTGGGGCAGCCGGGGGCGGAGGAGAGGCGCAGCAGGAACGGCTCCCACCCGATCCGGCCCTCCCGGTCCAGCACCCGCGAGGTGGGGCCGCCGTGGCCGAGGACGGGCAGGCCGATCGCGGCCTGCACCGGCCGGGCGGTACGGGCGGTCAGCGCGCCGATGAGCGCGGAGAGTTCGTCGGGGGCCGCCCACGGGGCGCTGATCAGGGGGCGGTCGGAGCCGAGCGGCAGGGAGAGCACGGCCTCGGCGAAGTCCTCGGGCAGCAGGACGGGCCGGGTCGGGGTGCCGATCACGATGACGGCGGTGCCGGGCGGGGCGGCCGCCAGCCGCAGGTCGGGCAGCGGGGTGGTGGCGGGGTCGGCCGGGTCGGTGAGCCAGAAGCCGGCCGGCAGCCGCAGGACGCGGACGGCGTTCGCCCGGCCCCGGGCGGCGGCGGGGGCGGGAACGGCGGGCGGTTCGACGAAGGCGGTCGGCCGGGTGCGCCGCGACTCCACGGGGGCGACGGCGCCGATCGTGCCGGCCACCCGCCGGGGCTGCTCGCCGGGTTCGCACCGCCACCACGAGGAGCGTGCGACCGCGCCCTCGGGGTCGTTGACGGTGAGGTGGCCGGCCGGGGTGATCTCCACCAGGCCGTCCGGGGCGACGACCGGCACGCCGGAGCGTTCGGCGACGACCTCGGCCGGGCGGCGGCCGTTGGGGGCGAGGGCGGCCAGTCCGGAGGCGGCGAGCACCAGGTGGGTGGCGCCCCGGGCGCGGGTGATCACCCCGAGGTCGGTCATCCGGTCGCGCAGGACCTTGGCCGAGTCCGGCGCGGCGGCGATCACCACGACGGCGTCCGGGACCGGCCGCAGGGCGCCGATCGCGGCCTTCAGCTCGTTCGGGTGGGCGGTGGCGGCGGCGATCACGAAGTGCGGGCCGACCTCGCGGAGCACCGACGGGCCCGGTTCCGCGGTGCGGGCGGGTGCCGGCACCGGGAGGGTCGCGGCGGGGCCGGACGCGGCGGGAGGGTCCCCGGCGGGCAGCGCGCGCTGCGCCCCGCGCCGCAGTCCGAAGCGGCGGCGGGGCTCGGCCGGGGGTGCGGGGTCGCCGGAGCGCGCACCGGTGCGGGAGAGGCTCATCGTCCAGGACTACGGCTCCGGCCGGGCCTCCGGTTCACCGCCGGCCCTGCCGGAGCCCTGCCGCAGCCTGGCCGGAGCCGTGCCCCGGCCCGGTCATCCGGTCCCGCCCGCTTCCCCCGGCTCCTGCACCAGCGCGGTCTGCACCTGCACCGTCCGGCGGCGGGTGACGTGCAGGGCACGGCCCGGCGGCAGCTCCCGCGGCTTGACGCTGCCGAACAGCGTGCCCTCGCTCGGCGGGCAGGAGAGCAGCGCGACGGGCGTGTTGAGGTCCTGGAGCCGGCGGAGCACCGGGTCGGAGTAGGAGCGCCCGATGCCGTTGGCGCCGCGGGCGACGATCAGGTGCAGGCCCAGTTCGGTGCCCTGGGCGAGGTGCGGGAGCAGGGCGTCGAACGGGTGCGGCGAGGTCGCCGGGATGAGGTCGAGGTCGTCGACGATCACGAACAGCTCGGGGCCCGTCCACCAGTCGCGCAGCCGCAGCCGGGCCGGGCTGATGTCCTCGCCGGGCACCCGCGCCTCCATCGCCCGGGCGCCGCCGGTGACGATCTGCTTGACGACGTCCACCGAGACGGCGTAGCCGAGCCGGTACTCCTCCGGCAGGCTCTCGTAGAGCCCGCGCCGGAAGTCGACCAGCATGATGCGGGCCTGCTCCGGCGTGTACGCGGTGGTGATGCTCTTGATCATCAGCTTCAGCAGGTTGGTCTTGCCGCTCTCGGTGTCGCCGACCACCAGGAGGTGCGGGGACTCCTCGAAGTCGTGCCAGAGCGGCGCGATGTTGGTGTCCTCCAGGCCGATCGGAACCCGCAGCGCCCCCTCCGGGGCGGGCAGGTCGGCGGCGTCCAGCAGCAGCGGCAGCATCCGCACCTCGGGCGCGCGCGGGCCGGTCCAGTGCTCGTTGACGGCGTCCACCAGGTCGGTGACGCCCTCGGCGAGGTCCTCGGTGGTGCCGGTGCCGTCGATGCGGGGCAGCGCGGTGAGGAAGTGCAGCCGGTCCTCGGTGAGGCCGCGGCCGGGGATCCGGGGGACGGTCGCCGCGGCCCGCATGTTGATCATCGAGTCGATCGAGTCACCGAGCCGCAGCTCGAAGCGGGTGCCCAGCTGGTCGCGCAGGCCGCCGAGGACCTCGCCCCAGCGGGCCGCCGCGATGACGAGGTGGACCCCGTAGTTGAGGCCGCGTCCGGCGATCAGGTTGACCGCGGCCACGAAGTCGGGGAAGTCCTGGCGCACGGTGTTCCAGCCGTCGATGACCAGGAACACGTCGCCGTAGCGCTCGTCGGCGAGTGCCGGGTCCCCGGCGGCCCGGCGGCGGCGGAACGTCGTCATCGAGTCGATGCCCAGCCGGGCGAAGCTCTGCTCGCGGCGGGCGATCACACCGGCCACCTCGGCCAGCGTGCGGCCGATCCGTTCGGGGTCGTGCCGGCCGGTGACACCGCCGACGTGCGGCAGGCCGCGCAGGGCGGCGAGCGTGCCGCCGCCGAAGTCGAGGCAGTAGAACTGCACCTCCTGCGGCGTGTGGGTGAGGGCGAGCGCGGTGATCAGCGTCCGCAGCAGGGTGCTCTTGCCGCTCTGCGGGCCGCCCGCGATGCCGACGTGGCCGCCGGCGCCGGAGAGGTCGGCGGTGTGGATCTCGCGAAGCTGCTGGAACGGTCGGTCGACCACGCCGATCGGGACGGTCAGCCGGCCGCGCTCGGGCCAGCCCTCCGGGGCCAGGCCGTGCGCGCCGGGGGCGAGCGGCGGCAGCAGTTCGTCCAGCGTCGGCGGTACGTCCAGGGGCGGCAGCCAGACGCGGTGGGCGGGCGGGCCGGCGTCGAGCAGCCGCTCGGCGGCGAGGTCCAGCAGGGTGACGGCCTCCTCCGCCTCCTCCGGCTCGTGCTCGACCGGCTCCGGCGCGGGCCGGTTGGGCGTCACGTAGGCGGTGTCGTAGGGCACGATCTGCCCGGCGGCCGCGGCCTGCTGCGCGGCACCGCTGCGGCGCCGGTAGGGGCCGGACACGTAGGAGGCCTTGAACCGGGTGAGGGTGGCGATGTCGCTGCGCAGGATGCCGTTGCCGGGCTGCGAGGGCAGCTGGTAGGCGTCCGGCACGCCGAGGACGCCGCGGCTCTCCATGGCGGAGAAGGTGCGCAGGCCGATCCGGTACGACAGGTGGGACTCCAGGGCGTGCATCCGGCCCTCGTCCAGGCGCTGCGAGGCGAGCAGCAGATGGACGCCGAGCGAGCGGCCGAGCCGGCCGATCATGATGAACAGGTCCATGAAGTCGCGGTGGGCGGAGAGCAGTTCGCTGAACTCGTCGACGACGACGAACAGTGTCGGCAGGGGGTCGAGCTGGGCGCCGGCGGCCCGGGCGGTCTCGTAGTCCAGCAGCGAGCTGTAGTTCCCGGTGGCCCGGAGCAGTTCCTGGCGGCGGTTCATCTCGCCGTGCAGCGCGTCGCGCATCCGGTCGACCAGGGCGGCCTCGTCGGCGAGGTTGGTGATGACCGCCGAGGTGTGCGGCAGCCGGTCCAGGCCGAGGAAGGTCGCGCCGCCCTTGAAGTCCACCAGGACGAAGTTGAGGATCTCCGAGGAGTGGGTGAGCGCGAGGGCCAGGACGAGGGTGCGCAGCAGTTCGGACTTGCCGGAGCCGGTGGCGCCGATCAGCATGCCGTGCGGGCCCATGCCGCCCTGGGCGGACTCCTTGAGGTCGAGGTCCACCGGGGAGCCGTCGGCGCCCAGCCCGAGCGGGACGCGCAGGCGGTTGGTCTTCCCGCGGTCGGCCCAGGCCCGGCGGACGTCGTGCTGGTGCAGGTCGCGGATGCCCAGCAGGGCGGTGAGGTCGAAGTCGGTGTTGAGGGGCTCGGCGCTGTCCACCGAGTCGCCGAGCCGGTAGGGCGCCAGCGCGGTGGCGTAGCGGCGGACGGCCGGGACGGCCAGCGCGTCGGGGCGCCCGAGCGGGGAGACCTCGTCGTTGCGGTTGCGGTCGGCGCCGATCAGCTCCAGCTCGCCGTCGGTGATCCGCAGCCGCAGCCGGTACTTGTTGTGCTTCCACTCCAGGGCGTCGCCGAGGTCCAGCAGGACGGCGTTGCGGTAGCCGGCGAGGGCGGCCCGGCCACCGGCCGGGACGCGGACGCCGTCCAGCACGATCACCGTGAACGGTTCGTCCCGGGCGGGCTGCGCGTCGGGCTCGTAGGGCGGGCGCTCGGAGAACTCGGGGCCGAGCAGTTGCTCCAGTTCCACCAGGGAGCCGGCCACCAGGCGGACCGGACCGGCCCCGTCGCTCTCGGTCGGGTGCAGCGCGTGCGGCAGCCACTTGAGCCAGGCCCAGTCCTCCCGTCGCTCGGGGGCGACGGCGGCGGCGATCTGCAGCTCGTCCGGCGCGTGGAAGAAGGCGAGCTGGGCGATCATCGCCCGGGCCAGCGCGCGGGCCGGCTCCGGGTCGGCGGCCACCGGGGTGCCGTCCTCGTCCTCGTCCTGCGCGGCGGCGCAGCGCACCAGCACCTGGGCGTAGCCGCGGACGTGGACGGCGATCGGCTGCTCGGCGATCGAGCCGTAGGCGTGGATGAAGCGGCGCAGGGCGTGCGCGCAGAGCGGCTCCAGGTCCTCGACCGGCTTGGTGGCGAGCGGCGCCAGCCGGACGGCGAGCCGCTGCGGGCCGCGGGCGATCCGGACGTCGCCGAAGTCGGGGTGGGCCGAACGCCGTTCCCAGAGGCGGGAGGTGCGCACCAGGGAGGCGAGAGCGCCGGGCTCCGGGTGCCGCCAGGCGAGGGCGAGCCGCTGCTTGACGATGTGCCGCCGCACCTGGCGGCGCATCTGGGCGAGGTAGCGCAGGTAGTCGCGGCGCTCGCCGCGCAACTGGCGCTTGCGGTCGCCCGAGGTGCGCAGCAGCTGGGTGACGAGCATGGCGACGGCGGACAGGCCCATCATGCCCATCGCCACGTACTGGAGGGGTCCGCTGCCGCCCGTCGGGTTGAGGAAGAGCATCACCATCGAGAGCGAGCTGAGGGCCATCGGGGCCATCGTCAGCATCTGCGAGACGCCGCTCTGCGGTTCCGGCAGGCCCGGTGGCTCCTGCAGCTGGATCTCCCCGTCCGGCATCTCCGGTCCGGGGCGCCGGGGCGGTCGGTCGACCAGGACGACGCTCAACGGGGGTTCTCCTCTCACCGCGCCCCGCCGGGCACGGACTGCAGCACGGGACCGCACCCTGGCCTACGGCCCGCGCGCCGCGCGCGGTTCACCTCCGGCGGCGCGACCGGACTCCCGGGCGGTTCGGTGACGGTGCGGTGGCCGGTTCGGTGACGGTGCGGTGATCGGTTCGGTGACGGTGCGGTGATCGGCGCGGCACCCGGCCCCGCGGCCGACCCGGTGAACCGTCGGCGCTCCGCCGCGCGTAGTCGCCAGTGGAGAGCGGTCGTGGCGACGGAGGAGCGGGATCAGGTGAGCGGTGCAGTGGCGGCGACCGGGCTGTGCAGGCTGAGATTCCGCGCACCCGACACCGCGTTCGAACTCGCCGTGCCCGGCGACGTGGTCCTCGCCGACCTGCTGCCGACCGTGCTCGGCTACGCGGGCCGGTCCGTCGAGGAGGGCGGCGTCGAGCACGACGGCTGGGTGCTCCAGCGCGCCGGCGGCGCGCCCCTGGACGAGGAGCTCACCCTGGAGGCCCTCGCCGTCCGCGACGGCGAGGAGCTCTTCCTGCGGCCGCGCCGCGACGCCCTTCCCGAGGTGCACTTCGACGACCTGGTCGACGGCGTGCGCACCGGAATGGCCGGGCGCGGCGACTCCTGGCGGCCCGCCGTCACCCATCACACGGCGCTGGCGCTGGCCCTGCTCGCGCTTGCCGGCGGACTGCTGGTGCTCACGCTGCCCGGCCCGGACGGCGCCCGCTGGGCGTTCGCCGCCGTCACGGCCGTCCTGCTGCTCGGCGGCGCCGCCGCGGCCTCCCGCTCGGTCGGCGACGGTCCGGCCGGCACCGCGCTGGGCGCGGCCGCGGTGGCCTACGCCTGCGCGGCGGCCGCGCTGCTGCCGGGGCTCGACGGGTCCACCCGGCTGCTCGCGGGCGGCTCGGCGGCGGTGGGCTCGGCGGTCGTGGCGCTGGCCGTGGTCGGCGGCGGGCCGTTCTTCCCCGGGCTGCTGGCGGCCGCGCTGTTCGCCCTGCTGGCGGGGGCGCTGGCGGCCGCGGGGGTGGCCGCCACCGGCATCGCCGCCCTGGTCGCGGCCGGGGCCGTGGTGCTCGGTGCCTTCGTGCCCGGTCTGGCCTTCAAGCTCTCCGGTCTCCGGCTGCCCGCGCTGCCCCGCAACGCGGACGAACTCCAGGAGGAGATCGAACCCTTCCCGGCCGAGGACGTGCTCACCCGCAGCACGGCGGCCGACGGCTACCTGTGCGCCTTCCTGACCGCTCTCGGTGCCGTCTGCGCCGGCGCGCTGGTCGTCCTGGCCGGCACCCGGGACGCCGGGTGGGGCGCGCCGTCCACCGCCCTCGCCCTGTCGCTGCTGCTCCTGCTGCACGCCCGGGACATCGGCGGGATCCGACAGCGGATGGCCGTGCTGCTGCCCGGCGTGCTGGGCCTGGCGCTGCTGGCGGCACGGCTGGGCACGGACGGCGACGGGACGCAGCGGCTGGTGGTGTTCACCGGGCTGGTGCTGGCCGCGGTGGCGCTGGCCGCCGCGGCCTGGACCGTTCCCGGCCGTCGACTGCTGCCCTACTGGGGGCGGATCGGCGACCTGGCACACACGCTGACCGCTGTCGCGCTCCTGCCGCTCGCCCTCCAGGCGCTCGGCTTCTACCGGACCATGCGGGGCCTCGGCGGCTGATCCCCCGCCCGGTCGGTGCCCGTCGCGGGCGGGGACGACCGGGACCGCCGCCCGGCCCCCGACGCCACTCCCCGCAGGAGGACCACCGCATGCAGTCCCGCCGTGACCAGGTGCAGGCCCACCTCTTCGTGATGGGCCGGGTCTCCGCCGGCATGCTGCGGGCCGAGCCGGACGCCCCCGACAGCCCCACCGGGCGGACCAACCGGGGTGCCGTGATCGGCCTGGCCCTCGCGCTGCTGGCCGGTCTGGGCGCCGGCGTCTACGGGCTGGTCAAGCCCGGCGGGGCGACCGGCTGGCGCAAGGCCGGCACGGTGGTGGTGGTCAAGGAGACCGGGACCCGCTACCTGTTCGCCGGGGGGCAGCTGCACCCCGTCGTCAACCAGTCCAGTGCCCGGCTGCTGGCCGGCGAGCAGCTGACCGTGAACCAGGTGTCGCGGCGATCGCTGGAGGGCACCGCCCGCGGTGGCCCGGTCGGCATCGTCGGCGCGCCGGACGGCGTGCCCGCCCCCGCCGACCTCGACCGCTCCGACTGGTTGGCCTGCACCGTGCAGGCGGCCGGCGGGCCGACGGGCCGGACCGGCCCGCTGCTGTCGCTCTCCGTCGGCAGCCGGCCCGGGGGCACCGCCGCCGGCGACCGGGGCGCCCTGGTCGCCGGGCCGGACGGTGTCCCGCACCTGCTGTGGCACGGGCGCCGCTACGCGCTGGACGTCGAGGGCGGGGCGCCGCGCGCCCTCGGGTACGCGGCCGCCACCCCGGCCGCGGTCCCGGCGGCCTTCCTGCAGACCTTCGCCGCCGGGCCCGACCTGCGCCGCCCGGAGCTGCCCGGCCGGGGCACCGCGGGGCCGGACCTCGCGGGCCGCAGGACCCGGGTCGGCCAGCTGTTCTCCGGGACGGGCGAGGAACGCTTCGTCCTCACGGCCCAGGGCCTGGTGCCCGTCGACGCCACGGTGCTGGCGTTGGTCCAGGGCGATCCGCGCACCCAGGAGGAGGCCTACGGGGGAGGCGCGGTGACCGTCGAGCAGGTCGGCGCGGCCGACCTCCTCGCCCATTCGGCGCCGGCCGCCGCGGCCGGCGAGCTGGCTCCGGCGGGCCTGCCCACCCGGCCGCCGCTGCTGGTGCCGGCGGCGCCCGGGCAGGCGCTCTGCGCGGGCCTGTCCACCTCCGGGGCGGGCGAGGTCGACCTTCGCCTGCTGGACGCGACCGCCGTCCTCGGCCTGCCGCCGACGGCCGAGCCGGGTGTCCTGCCCAGTTGCACCCCGGCCGACCGGATCTCGGTGCGACCGGGCGGCGGTGCCCTGGTCCGGGCGCTCTCCGGCGCGGGGCAGGGCTCGACGCTGTACCTGGTGGCCGACAACGGCGTGCGCTACCCGCTGGCCGCGGCCGCCGTGGAGCGGCTCGGCCTCAACGCCGCCGCCCCGGTGGCCGTCCCCGGCCGGCTGCTGTCGCTGCTGCCCACCGGGCCGAGCCTGGACCCGGCGGCGCTGGCCGGAACGGCGCTGGTCCAGCCGTCCGCGACCGACGGCAAGTGCGCCCGCTGAGGTGATTCGCCCCGGCCCGCCGGTGCACTGAACCGGCCGGGCCCCCGGGGCCGTTCAGCCTGGCGGGCCCGCCGCCGCGCGGGCCCCCGAGACGTGAGATGCGAGAGGGACCGAGATGGCCAACACGAACCCGAATGCCGTCACGAAGGCGGATCCGGCCTCCATTCAGGCCGTGAAGAGCACCATCGAATCGCAGATGGGCGTGATGGAGGGCGTCAAGCGGGACATCGACCAGAGCATCCAGGAGCTGGAGACCAAGTTCCAGGCGAAGTCGAGCGTGGTCTTCGTGCAGAAGATCGGCGAGTGGCAGCAGAAGTACCAGGAGGTGATCGGCCTCTACAACGACTTCCTGGGCAAGCTGGCCGCCGGTGAGAACACCTTCAGCACCGCCGAGGACAACGCCCTGGCCGTCGCCAACAAGGGCGGCAACGGGAGCGACCCGATCAAGGACGCCCTGAACCCCAAGTAGGCGGGCGGAACCGTCAGCCCCACCGGCCGGGCGGTGCGTCCGGCCGTTCCCCCTCTCCAACCCCAACGAAACGGGAGTCAGCGAAGTGTTCGTCGAGCACGCGGGCGTCGAGGGCGCCATCCAGTACCTCAGCGACACGGCCGAGCGCATGGAGGACGCGATGCGCGTCACCAAGCAGAAGCTGGACAGCTTCTACGGCGGTCCCCTCCTCGGTGTGTTCTCCACCGCCGCGGAGAACCTCTCCGAGGCGCTCCGCCAGAAGGACGGCGTGATGATCGGTGACATCAACTCCGCCACCCAGGACCTCGCGAAGATCCACCACATCCTCTGGTCGGCCGACTTCGAGGCCGGCCGGGGCATGGGCTGACGGACGGGGCTGACAGGTCATGGCAGAGAACGAGAACGGCGGCGGGCACACCGTCACCAAGATCACCGAGGGCTATGTCGCGGAGTTCGCGGACAAGAAGCTCCAGGAACTCATCAACGCCTTCCTGCAGAACGCGAACGTCCGGGACATCGGTCTCTACGCGACCGACGGCGGCACGCTGAGCGTCGGCGCCCCGTCGCACCTGCTGGCGGGCAACGCGAGCGCGACCGCTCCGTCCATCGGCATCCTCACCACCGCGTTCAAGGGCTACTTCGCCTCGGTCAACACCGGCTTCGGCAACATCAACACCCAGGCCACGAACATGAAGCTGGACCTCAAGGACGCCGACCTCATCCTGCAGAACGGTGAGGAGGACGCGATCAGCGTGGCCGAGCTGATGTACCTGCTCAACAACGTCGTCCCCGGCGGCTCCGGAACCGGGGGCCGCTGACCCCGGCCGCACCGCCGCGCGCGGGCCGGTCCAGGCGCAGGCCGGCCCGCACCACCGGCCCCCTCGGGGGCGATCCGATCCGATCCGACACGACCGCGCCGGTCCAGCCGAAGGGGTTTCACCGTGGGCAAGTGGGAGGACGTCGTCGCGATCTTCGCGTCGTCGGCCCAGACCAGTCTCGTCGACCGCGGCGCGGTCGCCGGCCAGGACGTGAAGTGGACGCCCGGTGACGGGAAGGGGGAGCCGACGACCTACTACGAGTGGAAGACCTCGGAGAGCAAGGGGATGCCGCACGACGCCTGGTGGGCGTGGAACTACCACTTCACGTACAACGATCAGACGTACTACGGAAGTTACGTCTGGGGGGTCAACTACGACTACTCCACCCTCAACGCGGGCTCGCCGTTCGACCGGTGGCAGCACGAGTTCCTCAACGTCGTCAGTCCGCTGCGGAATCCACCGTTCGCCAATGACCGGTTCGAGATCCGCTCCTTCCTGCGCGCGGCCAAGGCCCACGAGAACGCCCGCCTCTTCCTCGACGACTGGGTCACCAGGAGCAAGGCCTGGATGGACGAGGTCGACGCCCCGGACGGGGACTGGCAGGGCAGCGCCGCAGGCGCGTTCCACACGATCCTCGGTGCCTTCCACGGCGAGATCACCAGCTTCCAGCGGCAACTGGCGGGCAACGGCGTCGAGAACGCGCTGAACGGGGTGACTTCCGCGCTGCTGGACTCCCTGGCCACTCTTGAGATGGGGTACAACACGTGGCGCGCCAACCGGCTGGCGCACCCCGCCAACGCCCTCCAGGACGCGGTGGCCGATGCTTTCAGGAACGCCACGGTCGAGGTCAAATGGCGGACGGAGAAGACCAACACCATCTATGACGAGAAGCAGCACTCGACCGACATCCCCGCCGCGGACGGCCAGACGGACCTCAGCTTCAAGGTGACCAATTCCCCCTTCGGTGACCCGGAGACGAAGGAGTTCTGGGAGAAGGTCGTCGTCCGGGCCAAGCAGATCTGGTTGGCGAACCTCGGTTACCTGGACAACGAGGCGGGCCGGGCGCTGGTTTTCCTCGAATCGGCCTACACCACCATCTCGAACCTGATGAACAGCAATCACCCCCGGGTCGAGCTGCGGATGCCGCCGCCCGCCCCGCCGAAGGTGGACGCCCCGCCCGGCCTCGGCGGCGACGGAAAGGGCGGCCCCGGCACGGGTGAGGGCGGCCCCGACCTGAAGAACGACCTCGGCGGCGGTCCCGGCAACAAGGAGCTCAAGCTCGACGGCGGGGCCGGTGGCAGCGGGGCCGGTGGCAGCGGCACCGGTGGAATCGGCAACATCGGGAACATCGGTGGCGGCAACGGCGGCGGCGGTGGTGGCAGCGGTATCAAGCCGCCCACCAGCCTCCCCGGCGGTGTGAAGCCGCCCGAGATCATCACCGGCGGCGGCAGCGGCGGCGACGGGCCCGTCCTCCCGGGGGGCGGCACGACCCTGCCGGGCGGCGGGACGGGCGGCTACCCGGGCGTCCGCTACCCCGACCTCCTCGACAACACCGGGAACGGCGGCGGCACCTGGACCGGTGGCATCGGCAGCGGCATCGGCGGCTCCGGGGGCCGCAACGTCGTGGTGCCGCCCGGCTCCCGGATCACCGACGAGGGCCGGGTGGTGGACAGCGAGGGCCGTCCCGTCCTGGACAGCCGGGGCAACCCGATGGTGGTCGGCCGGGACTACAGCATCTCCCCGGACGGCACCCTGCTCGACGGCCGGGGCACCCCGGTCCCGGAGAGCCGGCAGATCATCGACGACCTCGGTCGCAGCTACCTGGACACCGGGGACGACCTGCTCGCGCCCAACGACTTCGGCCTCGGCGCGTCAGGCTTCGGCGGATCCGGCCTGCTCGGCTCCGGGGGCCTCGGTCCGGGCGGTTCCCTCATCTCGGGACCGGGCGGGATCTCCCCGATCACCTCCACCGCCGCCGGGACCAGCGCGCGGGGCTACGCGACCGGCGGTGACCCGAGCGGACTGAAGGCGGCGTCCGAGGCGGCCAACGAGCGCCTGGCTGCGGAGCGCGCAGCCCGCGCCGCGGCCGCCGAGCAGTCGGCGCTGACCGGCCGGCAGGTGGCCACCACCGGCGGTGGCGGCATGCCGCCGATGATGCCGCCCGGCGCGGGCGCCGGAGCCGGGGCCGGCGGCAACGAGAAGGACCGTCAGCGCACCACCTGGCTGGCGGAGGACGAAGAGGTCTGGGGCACCGAGAGCGGGGCCGTGGAGGGCGTCATCGGCCGCTGAGGCCGTCACCGCCCACGGCGCCACCGGCGTCGGCCCGACCGGCCGGCGCCGGCCCGCCCCGACCGCAACGAGAGACGAGGAACACCACCATGAGCAACCCCTTCGCGGACCAGATCGCCCAGACCATGGAGGCGATGCGGACCCAGCTCGCCAAGGCCGAGGAGGCGCAGGCCGAGCTGGAGAAGCTCACCGCCTCCGTCACCTCCAAGGACCGCCTGGTGACGGTGAAGGTCGGCCCGCAGGGCCAGGTCCTCGCGCTGACCTTCCACACCACCGGCTACCGGGAGAAGGCGCCGGCCGAGCTCGGCGCCCTGCTGACCGACGTCCTCAACGAGGCCCGCGCCAAGGTGGGGGAGCAGGTCGCGGCCCGGATCGGGGAGTTCGAGGGGGTGGCCGACAGCCTGCGCCTGTCGATGACCGGCGGCAGCGAGCTGAACGACCTGCTGGAGCCGCTGTGGTCGATGCGGCCGGGTTACGCGGACGAGGCCGAGAACGAGAAGAAGAAGACCCGCAAGCAGGAGGAGTTCGGTGGCTGAGGACCCCAATGTGCTCGCCAAGACCGAGTACATGAAGAAGGCCTTCGCGGAGTTCACCGAGCTCAA
Source organism: Streptomyces sp. XY431 (assembly GCF_001279805.1). Taxonomy (NCBI): domain Bacteria; kingdom Bacillati; phylum Actinomycetota; class Actinomycetes; order Kitasatosporales; family Streptomycetaceae; genus Streptomyces; species Streptomyces sp. XY431. Next base: position 35,570 of record NZ_LGDO01000324.1, on the reverse strand, counting down.
GGAGCTCCTGAAGGAGATCGAGGCCGAGGTCGAGACGATCAACCGGCTCAACAAGTCGGTGGGCGGCAGCGACGAGATCGGCAAGCAGTACCACGAGCAGATCGACGAGCCGACGACCAATCTGACCGAGCTGATCAAGAAGGTCCGACAGGTGGTCGGCACGATCGGCGAGAACGGCGAGAAGCTCGCCGACAAGCTCGACCGGGCGGACGACCTCGCCACCGAGATCGCCAACCACCGCTAGGGCCCGTCTTCAAACCCGCGCCTGCGGGGCGACGCCGGGGCACGCACCTCGCCGGCTTCTCGTCGGTCGCCGATGGCCCCCAGCCTCCGGCCGGGAGGTGCCCCCACCGCATGGACTCCCTCCTCGGCACCGCCGATGCACGCACCCCAACGCCGCCCCGCCCGCCCTCCGGGCGGACGGCGGGGGTTTGAAGACGGGCCCTAGGACCCCCCGCAGAACCCGCACCACCCCCTGGAACGACCGGAAACGGCAGGCTGATCCACGTGCCCTACTCGTCGATCGTGGTCGACAAGACGACCGCGGACTTCTTCTCCAAGGTCACCGGCATGCCCTGGCCGGAGATCCGGGAGGGGGACCTCCGTGAGGTCCGGGACGCCTACCAGAAGCTCGCCCAGGACCTGCCGGAGCTGCGGCGGCTGATCGCCGAGGTCGCGGTCAAGGCACGGCAGCAGTTCGAGGGCCAGGCCGCCAAGGCCTTCTCCGAGCAGATGAGCCAGTTCATCGGCGAGCACGGCGCGTCGGACTACATCGCCTCGGCGAAGAAGACCGCCGACGCGCTCGCCAAGTGCGCCAACGACGTGGCGACCGCCGCCGAGTACACCAAGTGGATGGCCATCGCCCAGCTCGTCCAGCTGCTGCTGGAGATCGCGCTGGCCATCCTCTGGGCGCCGTTCACCTTCGGTTCCAGCCTCGCCGGGATCACTCTGAAGACGATCTTCACCCGCGAGGTGCTGAAGACGCTGATGAAGTTCCTGTTCAAGACGATCCTGCTGCACACCTTCGCGGGCATCATGAGCGGCCTGACCATGGACCTGGTCATCCAGGGCATCCAGATCGGGCAGGGCAACCGCAAGGAGATCGACAAGGACGCCCTCAAGCAGGCCGTGCTGTTCGGCGTCATCGGCGGTGTGATCGCCGGTCCGCTCAACCTGATCGGGATGGGCCTGGGCAAGCTGCTCGGCCGGCTGCTCGGCAAGACCGGCGGCCGGGTCGCCGCCGACAAGCTGGCCGACTTCATGGTCAACGGCGACCGGAAGGCCCTGAACGAGGCGCTCAAGGCCGGCCTGGCGGGAGCGGCCAAGGGCAGCAAGGGCACGCTCGGCGACGTCGCGGGCGCGACCCTGAAGTCGACCACGGCCGAGGGGACCGGCACCTGGCTGAACAAGGCGGGCTCCCGCGCCTTCGCGCGCGACCTGGGATCGCTCCTGGAGTCCTCCGACAACCTGCTGCGGCACGGCTTCGGGAAGGCCGGGGCGGGTTCGGCGGCCGACAAGTTCGTCGAGAACCTGGCCGCGAGCTTCAAGAAGCACCTCAAGGACGAACTCGGCGACGTGGCCTCGGAGAAGCTCGGCCGGGAATTCGGCGAGGCATTCGTCAAGGGGTGGGGCAAGAACGGCGTCGACCACGCCGCACTGAGCGCCGGACTGCGCGAGGTCCTGGAGAACAGCAACAAGAAGCTCGCCGAGCGCGGCATCGGCGCCCTCGCCGACCGGATGGTCGACGTGGGCGAGCACATGTCGCAGGGCAACCGGATGTTCCACCTGGGCTACGCGATCGGCGAGCAGCTCAAGGAGGGCGCCCAGGGCAACCTGACCGAGGGCTTCTACAACCTCCTCTTCACCGACAAGCACGAGTTCACCACCACCCTCGCGACCTTCGGCTCGGGCATGGCCATGGGCCTGATGGCCCGCGGCCTGCACCACGCCGCGACGCCACTGATGGGGCGGTACATGGACTGGGTCCGGGACACCCAGTTCAAGGCGATCGGCGAGGGCCAGTCCAAGTACTTCCCGCCGCACCACCCGCTGACCGTGCTGGCCCTGCTGAGCAACCTGTCCGGCAACCCGGCCCCGTTCCCGGTGCCCCGGCTCGGACCACAGCTCGGGTTGGACGGCGCCGGTTCCGGGGGCCACGAGCGCCTGCTGGGCTTCTCCCGGGGGGAGGGCGGCCCGGCGGACGGTGACATCGCCTCGGCCTTCCACCGCGCGTTCGGCAACGCCGACCTGGAGCACGTCTTCCGGGACGAGGCCGACGACATCCGTGACCTCTTCCGTGAGGCCTTCGGCCGGGGGCAGATCGAGGACGTTTTCAAGACCCCGGAGGACCCGGACGCGGTCGAGTACGCGAAGGTGTTCCAGGAGACCCTCGAACACGTGCGGTTGGAGGAGACCTTCGACGAGTGGATGCCCGGCGCCGCGCCGGCACCCGTCGGCACCGTCTCGCACGGGGGCGACACCGCCCGTGCGCAGACGCCGGGCCAGGGCCAGCAGCAGGGGCAGACCCAGACCCAGGGGCAGGCCCAGGGGCAGACCCAGACTCAGAACCAAGGCCAGAACCAGGGCCAGAACCAGGGCCAGAACCAGGGCCAGACGCAGGGACAGGGCCAGACCCAGCGGCAGCAGCCGGGGCAGACCCCCGGCGACACCTCCCGCCCCTCGCCGGTCCGGACGACCTCCACCTCGTCCGACACCTCCACGACGGCCACGACATCCACGACATCCACGTCCACCGCGGCCCCGAGGACGGCCACGGCCTCCGCCGCGCCGGACCCGGCCACGGCGACCGCGACGGTCTCCACGGCCTCCGCCACGCCGCCCACGCCGCACCCGAAGCCGGCCGGCGGCCCGCCGTCCGACCCGCCCGCACCGGGCCTGGACCCCGCCCCCGCGCGCTCCGTGCCGCCGACCGTGTCGAGCACCGACCTTCCGACCGCACCGTCCACCACGCAGCGCGAGTCCGCCCCGAGCGGCCAGGAGAACCAGAGCAGTTCGAGCAGTTCGAGCAGCCAGGGTCACCAGGACACCCCGCAGACCGGAGCCCCGCAGCCGGTGCCGCACCAGCAGCAGACGGAGGCGGCCCACCCCGGACCCGTCCCGGTCCCGGTGCCGCCCCACGCGCCGACGCATCTGCCGGGCGCGGCCGGCGGCTCGGACCTGCGGCCCGACTACACCACCCGGAACGTCAACCCGCCCGCCGGGCCCCGCGCCGCCAACGAGGCGCCCTCCCCGCTGCGGCCCCACGAGGCCCGGCGCGGCACCCTGCCCACCGGGGAGCGGGCCACCGAACTCGTGCTGCGGCTGCACCTGGACGGCACGGGCCTGGGACAGCAGTCGGTCCAGCGGGTCGCCGCCCTGCAGCGCCGGGCCCTGGACGGCGTCGCCGACGCCTACAACAGCGGCCACCGGCTCCCCGACGGCAGCGTTCTGCGGGTGCGGGTCGAGTTCGTCGACGCGCCCGGCACCGCCCACCACACGGTGCGGCTGCACGACGGCACCGTCCGCCAGGACACCGCGAACTGGGGCCTGCGGGCCGGCCGCGACACCCTCGGGCACGAGATCGGACGGGTCCTCGGCCTGCGCGACCGCTCCCGCGAGGTGTACCGGGAGGGCGGCGTCGACCGGCCCGTCCAGGGCCCGGGGCCGCAGCGGCTGCGCACGGTGGGCTCGGCCGTCGACGAGGCCTTCGCCCCCGACCACGGCCCCGACGGCCCGACCGCCGCCCCGGCGCCGCCGCTCGTCGCACCGACGGTCCGCACCACCTCGCTGTACGGGGCGGACGGCCCCGAGGGCGCGGGCGGGCACCTGCTGCGCACCACCGTCCGCGAGGCCCACACCGGCGGACAGTTCCAGGAGAACCGCAACCGGACCGTGCACCTGGAACCGGTGGCCGACAGCGGAGAGCGGGGCCGGACCTTCTTCCCCCCGCACTGGACCGCCGACGAGGCCGTGTACGCCGCCGAGCAGGCGTTCCGGGACGCCCGCACCCGGGACCCGGACCCGGACGCGCGCGGGTGGGAGGGCGAGTACGCGGGCGTGCGGATCGTCGGCGAGCAGCAGGACGGTCTGATCACCGGCTTCCGGCCCGCGGCCGACCAGGGGACGCACACCCCGCCGCCGTACGCCCCGAGGCGGCCCGCGCCGCCCGGCCCCGAGGACTTCGGCCGGCCCGAGGAGTTCGGGGACCGCCGCTCGATGACCGGTGTGCACCACGCCTTCGACCCGCCGACGGGCGCCGCCCACGGCCTCCGGCTGGATCCGCCGCAGACCGTCAACCCCAACGGGACCGCGCAGCGCCGGGTCTGGTTCCTGGACCCGTCCCTGCGGCCGGACTCCCCGCTCGCCGACCTCCCGAGCCGCTGGCACCGGCGGGCGGACGGGCCGGACCCGATGCACTACCCGGCGGACTGGCCGGCCGCGAGCGTCCGCCTCGCCGCGGAGCAGGCGCTGCTGGCCGACCCGGGCCGGCGGGTGCCGCTCGGCGACGGCCGTACCGAGCACGTGGTCGGCGAGGCGTGGAACATCCGGTTCGAGGGACTGGTCCGGGACGGACGGCTTCTCGTCCACCGGCCGCTCGACCGGCAGGTCGCCTGGCGGCACGGCACCTACAGCGACGGCTACCCCAACACGGTGGTCGCCCGCGGCACGGAGTCGTCCACCCACACCGTGGGAGGCGGCGCCCCGGTGACCGTCCGGAGGGCCCTGTTCGGCACCCGGGAGGCGGGCCTCGAGCTGAGCGTCCGCCTGCACCTGCAGTCGGAGGGCATGACCGCGGCGGACGTCGCCACGTACCGGCAGCGTCTGCAGGAGGCCGCCGACCGCCTGGTGCGGGACCAGAACCCGTTCACGCCGGTCCATCTGCGGCTCGACTTCACCGACGACCCGAACGGGGCGTTCTCCAGCGCCCGGCCCACGGTCGGCGGGGAGCCCGCCCTGCGGGACCACCTGGGGCCGCTGCTGGACGCGGGCGGGGACGGCGCGATGGACCTGGTGGCCGAGACGTTCGCCAGGCAGCTGCCCGACACCCCGCTCGACGTACCGCTGCCGGACCCGGTGCCCGGCAGCCTCCGCGAGCCCGGCGCGGACGACCCGGCCGGGCCGCCGCGGACCGCGGACCTGATGGCGGAGTACCTGCCGTTCATGCGCCGGGCCTTCACCGACGCGGCGTGGGACCGGCCGGGCCAGGGCGTCCCGCCGACCTGGACCGCCGACGACGCCCGGTACGCCGCCCACGCGGTCGCGACCGGCGCGGTGCCCGGCGTGCTGGTCGTCCCCCGGCGGCCCAGGGAGGTGGCGGGCACGGTGGTCGAGGGCGTCGTCGCGGGCGCCGTCGTGCGGACCTCGATGTCCGCCGACGGCCGGATCGTCGGGTTCTCGATCTCCCGGCCCGGCCCCGGGGCCGAACTGCCGGCTCCGCGGCCCGGCCCGCGCCGGATCCTCTCCACCGCCGAGATCGAACCGCCCCGGGACGCCTTCGGCCTGAGGATGTCGGGCCGTCAGTGGCAGTCCTACCAGGCCGACCGGGTCCGGCTGGCCGACGGCGACACCGAAACCGTGCTGCGCCTGCGGGTCCACCTCGACACCGCCGGCCTCACCCTGCCCAAGGACGAGCTGGAGGCCGGCCTGCAGGGCCTGCGGCAGCGGGCCACCAACGGCGTCGGCGAGCACTTCAACCGGGGCCAGCGGCTGCCCAACGGCGACCTGCTGCGGGTCGAGGTGACCTTCGTGGACCGTCCGGAGGACGCCCACCTCAACGCCAGGGTGAACCAGGGCAGCAACCGGGAGTCCCTGCACAACTGGAACCTCGGCACCGACGAACGCTCGCTCGCCCACGAGCTGGGCCACGCCCTGGGCCTGCCGGACGAGTACCGCGAGGCCGCCTGGAACTCCCGGCCGGTCTACCAGGACGGCGCGCTGATGACCGCCCACAACACGGACCGGTACGGCCACTTCCTGACCGACATGGACCGCCTGGACGGCAGCACGGCGGACTTCCACCCCGCGCAGGGCCTGCCGCCGCGCTACCTGCGCGACCTCGGCGCGGTCGTCGACGCCGCGCTCGGTGCACCCCGCCGTCCCGCCACACCCGGCGGGCCGCCGCCGCGCGCCGCCTTCGGCGAGGACGCCCGGCGCACCGTGCTGGAGGGCGGCCCCGGAGGAGCCGGTGGACACCTCTACCCCGGGGCCGCCGCGCCCGGGCCCCGACCGGAGCGGGTCCCGGGCTCGGAGCACCGCAACGGCACCTTCCGGGTCCTGGTGTCCGACGCGGGCCCGAGCTCGCGGCACCTGCAGTCGGCCGGCAACCTGTGGACGGGAGCCGCCGGCCGGGCGCCGGTCACCCGCACGATGTTCCCCGAGCACTGGTCGGCCGACCATGTCGTCTACGCCGCCGAGCAGGCGTACCACAGCGCCCGCCGCACCGACCGGATCACCGAGAGCAACGGCACGTACCACTGGACCGGTGAGTACGGCGGTGTGCGGATCGAGGGCGAGGTGACGCGCGGGGTGTTCGGCGCCTTCCGTCCCTCCGACAACCAGGACGGGATCGCCACCCCCGCCTTCGAGCCGCCGAACCTCGGCGAGCGGCGGTTCGGGCTGCGCGGCGAGGACCACGTCCTCTTCGGTGACCGCCAGGCGCTCACCGGCGTCCACAGCCGTCCCCCCGTGCCGGTGGCCACCGGTGTCGACAGCCCTCCCCCCGCGTCGGTGGGCACCGTCCACGGCGTCCAGGTGGACGAGACCCCTCTGCACACCAACGACAACGGCACCTACCGGGCGCAGGTCTGGTACCTCGACCCGGTGGTCGGCCCGGACGCGCCCCTGGCGTCCTTCACGACGCGCTGGTTCCGTCGCGCGGACAACGCTCCGCACACGATGTACCCGGACAGCTGGACGCCGTCGACCATCCGGAGGGCCGTCGACGAGGCCTACCGGAACCGGCTCGACCCGCAGCCGACGGGCGAGGGGACCGAGCACTGGGTGGGTACCCACGACGGGGTGCGGATCGAGGGCCTCACCCGCAACGGGGTCCACCTGGTCCATCGCCCCACCGCGGACCAGCCGATCAGCCGCTGGCGCGACGAGGAGGTCGTCGAACGGTCCGCCCGGGGGGGACCGGTCGTGTACGGCGCGGGGACCTCCGAACTGACGGTCCGGCACGTCCGCTTCGCCGCCGGGCAGCAGGGCGTCGAACTCCACGTACCGGTCCGCCTGCGCTTCCCGGCGGACGCCACGCCCGAGCAGACGGCGGCCTACCGGGCCGCCGTGCAGGACGCCGCCGACCGGCTCACCGCGGACGTCCGCGACTCGGACGGCCGACTGGTCCGGGTGGTCGCCGAGTTCGTCGACCACGACGGCCCCGGCCACCGCACCGTGGACGTCACCGCGGACGTCCCGGCGGACGGCGTCGGGCTGAGCCGTCTGATGCCCGACATCGAAGGCGGCCACGTCGAGCTCCCGGGCCTCGCCGACTACGCCCGCGACGCGGCCCCCGCCGACGGCTGGACGCCGCACGGGGACCCGCGCCCCGCCGCGGTGCCGCTGCGCGAGCCCGACAGCCCCGGGACGGCGCGGCGGCCGGAGACGGTCAGCTGGCGGGCCTCGGAGAACCCCGGGGCGGACAGCGACTACCACCTGCCCGCCGACTGGGCTCCGGCGCCGTCCGGCCTGCCGGTCCACTGGTCCCGCGCGGACACCTTCGACTATGTCGGCCGGGCGGTGGATGGCGGCGTGTTCACGGCCCGGCGGCAGGCGCTGGACGAGGGACCGGCCGGCCACACCGTCGACGTGCTGGAGTACGGGGGCGTCACGCTGCGGCTGGTTCGCGACGAGCGGAGCCGGATCGTCGGCGTCGAGGCGGTCGGCGACGGCAAGTTCCCGCCCCAGCTCACCCGCGCCGTACCGGAGCCCGAAGGCATGGCGGACGCGGGGTCGGGCACCGGGCAGAACGCCGGGCAGAACGCGGGGTCGAGCACGGGGCAGAACGCCGGGCCGAACGCTCCGCGTCGCCCCGGGGGCGACGAGCCCAACGCCCCGCTGGTGCCGCGTCAGGACGACTCCGACGACGACATGGACGACTCCGACTACGTGTACGAGTCCGACAGCGACGACACGGACTCCCTGCACAGCGACGACGACATGGAGGGGTCGGACCGCCCCGACGACACCGAGTCGATGGACGAGGACTCCGATCCGGACACGTCCATGGACTCCGACCTCGACTCGGACATGGGCTCCGACGCCGGAGCCGCTAACGTCCCGCCGCCGCACCGGCCGCAGGCCCCGCGCTTCGTGCCCGAGACCGCCCCGGTGACCGTGGGCCCGCCCCGCGACCCCAGGCTGCTCGGCCCCTCCGGCGGCGCCGAGCTGCGCGGCTTCGACGCCCGGCGCGGCCGGCTGTCCACCGGCGACGCCGCCACCGAGCTCGTGCTGCGGATCCACCTGGACACCGGGCAGCTCCCCAACGGCCGGGCGACCACGGACGCCGTCGCCGCGCTGCGCGGGCGCGCCCAGCGCTCCCTCGACAACCGCCTCAACATCGGCCACCGGCTGCCCAGCGGCGACGTCCTGCTGGTCCGCACCGAGTTCGTGGACACCCCCGAGGCGGCGCACCACCACGTCACCGTCTTCCCGGGCACCTTCCGCGAGGACAGCGCCCGCTGGGGCCTGGACACCGACGAGCCCTCGCTCGCCCACGAGATCACCCACCTGCTCGGCCTGCCCGACGAGTACCGCGAGCGCCGGATCCCCGGCACCGACGACAACGGCGTCGCCCACCCGGAGCGTCGTGCCCGGCCCGCCTACCCCGACGGCGGCATCATGGGCCCCGGCTTCCTCGCCGAGGGCCGGATCCGCTACGACCAGGACGCCGGCATGGCGGGCACGGACGGCACCATCCAGAACCAGACGCTCGCCCCGCGCAACCTCAGGGAGCTGGGCGCCGCGATCGACGGGGCGTTCGGCACCCACGTCACGGCGCCGCACGACGCCGGCACGCCGCCGCCGCGCGCGTCCTTCGACCTGGACGCCCGGCAGTCCTCGCTGTACGGCGACCAGCGCACCCCGGGTGGTCACCTGATCCCCCCGGCCGGTGCGGAGCGCCGCAGCCCGTGGGCGCTGATCGAGCGGCACGAGAACGGCGTGCTGCACGTCGAGTTCGACCCGGCGCAGTCCGGCCCCACCGGCCCGAACGGCCGCCGCCGCGCCGTCGGCGTGGCCGGCCCGGCGGTCGCCGGCGACCTGCTGTCCTCCGACACCGCGGTGCGGCGGCGGATGTTCCCTCGGCACTGGACCGCGGACGACGCCGTGTACGCCGCCGAGCAGGCCTACCTCGACGCCCGCCGGACCGGCCGCGTGGTGGCCACCGGCGGTGGCCTGCACCACTGGACGGGAGAGTACGCCGGGGTGCGGATCGAGGGCGAGTTCCGCTCCGGCCGGTTCCGGTCGTTCCGGCCGTCCGACGTCCAGCCGGGGGCGGCCGACATCCGCACCTGGGGCGATCTGCGGGAGTCGCTGGCCCAGCACCGGCCGGACCCGGTGACCACCGACCTCGGCGCCCAGCTGCCCCCGCCGGGCAGCGGCACTCCGGCGCCGCCGCCCCGCCACGCCCCGCGCCGACCGGTCCCGGTCTTCGGCCAGCTGGCCGAGGACGTCGCCCGCTACGGCGACCGGCAGAACCTCACCGGTCTGCACCACGAGGTGACCCCGGTCGCCATGGTGAACCCCGCGCTGCCGACCACGATGTCCTCCGACCCCAATCCGGTGCTCCGCGGCCACGGCGCGATGGTCACCGACCGCTCGGAGCCGATCCACAACGGCACCTACCGGGCCCAGGCGTACTTCCTGGACCCGACGGTCGCCCCGAGCTCCCCGCTCGCCGAGATCCCGACCCGCTGGCGCACCGACGCGGCCGGCGAGGGCCGGCGCACCATGTACCCCCGGGGCTGGACGGCGACGGAGCTGCTCGCCAACGTCGACCACGCGTACAGCAACGCCCTGCACGCCGTGCCCCAGGGGGACGGGCGGACGGTCTACTGGGTGGGCGAGGCGGGCGGGGTCCGGATCGAGGGCCTCTCCCGGGACGGCGCCCACCTGGCCCACCGGCCCACCGAGGCGCAGCCGATGACCGCCTGGGACAGCAACCGGGCGCGGATGGTCTCCGAGTTCTCCGAGGTCCTGGTGGGCGGCCGGCCGCTGCCGGTCCGGCGGGTGCTCTTCGACTCCGACCAGGCCGGTCTCGACATCACCGTCCGGGTCCTCCCGGACATCGATCCGGCCATGACGGCCGAGCAGCGGGACGCGGCGAGCCTGCGGATCCACCAGGACGTGGCCGCCTTCGTCCAGGAGCGCGTCATGCAGGGCGTGCCCGAGGGCGGGGCGCCGCAGCTGCTGCTCAACGTCCGGGTGGAGTTCGTCACCGACCCGGCCGTCGCGTTCACCGCCGTGCGGGTCCGCCCGGGCACGCAGCCCGGACTCGTGGAGGTCCTCGGCCCGCTGGTCCTCCACGGTGGGCAGGACAGCTTCGCCGGGGTGGTGAACGGCCTCGTCACCCATCTCACCCCCACCCACCAGGACCTCTTCACCGCTGCGGGCCCGGCCGCCCGCCCCGCTGACCTGCGCGAACCGGGGCCGCTGCGGCCCGGTGAGACGCCGCCCACCGACCTCCGGCCGATGGCCGACCTGCGGCTGCTGGAGGCGGCCTTCTCGCCGGAGGCCTGGGCCGCCGACCCGCGCGACCTCCCGGCCGACCGCAGCCTGCCCCACCAGTGGACGGCCCACGACACCCACTGGATCGCGGACTGGGCGGTCACCCAGCACGACGACGCGGCCGGCCAAGGCACGGACGACGGCGTCGTCGAGTGGACATACCAGGGCGTCCGGCTCCGGGTCGAGCTGCAGGACGGGCTGATCGTCCGGGTCGAGGGCGTCGGCGACCAGCGGGACACGCCGCAGCTGCACGTGCCGCCGCGGAGCCACCCCGCCGGGCCGGCGAACGTCCCCGTCCTCCTCACGCCCGGCGCCGACGGGCCGGTGCTGGAGGCCCCCGACCCGGTCGGGCTGCTGCGGACGGTCGTCGAGGCGCACCCCGACGGCCTCCGCGAGCGCTACGGGCTGACCGAGCACGCCGAGCCGGCGGAGGTGCACCGGCTGATGATGGAGGACGTCGCCGACTACCTCCAGCGGACCCGGCCCGAGGACCTCCCGCGCGACGTGGTGGCCGGCTTCCGCCCGGATCTGGAGCCGGACTCCGGGGCCGCGAACGCTCTGCGCGGCCTGCGGCACGGACTGCTGGACTGGGACCCCGCGCTCGACGGCGACGGCGGACTCGGCGGGGCGCTCGCCCCGCTGCTGGCCCACACCTTCCGGGTGCGGATGGTCGTGGTCGACGAGGCGGGAGCGGTCGTCGCGGGGTTCGGCCCGCACAACACCGCCACCCAGGTCGTCCTCCGCGACGACACTCCGGCGGCCACCCCGGTGCGGGAGACCGTGGCCCCGCCGCTCACCGACCAGGCGGCCCCGACGCCGCCCGCCCACCTCGACGGCCCGGCCCCGCGGAGCACGGTCATCGGGGAGCGCGTCCGCGCCGACGGCGTCCGCGAGCTGACCCTCGGCCACCTCGACACCGCCGTGGCGCCCGGCGCGCCGCTGTCCCAGCTCCCGTCCCGCTGGTGGACACCCCGGGACCCCCGCGGTCCCCTGGACTACCCCGAGCACTGGGACGCCGGCACCGTCGACGGCGCGGTCCGCGCGATCGCGGACAACCCGGCCCGGCGGCTCGACCTGGGGGACGGCCGGACCCGCTGGTCCGGCGTCCACGACGGTGTGGAGATCACCGGGATCTCCCGGGGGGAGAAGATCCTCGTCCACGGCCCGGCCGACCACCGCGACGACACCACGACCCGGGAGTGGGCGGACTCCCGCCAGCTCTTCATGTCGGAGGAGGCGGAGGTCGACCTGGGCGGCGTCCGGTTCGCCGCGTGGTGGGGACTGGTCGACAGCGGCCACGAACTGCACCTGCTCAGCCTCGCCGTCCACCACGACCCCGCCGGACTGACGCCTCAGCAGGCCGACGTCCTGCGCGACCGGCTGACGCAGCACGTCGAGCGGCTCTTCGAGAACTCGGACGACCACCGGCAGCTGCGGGCGACCCTGACCTTCACCGACCGGCCGGAGGAGGCCGACTGGCACATCGCCGGCGATCGCATCTCCCTTCCGCAGGCGCTCCACCCCGAGCACGAGCGCGGGCTGATCGACGCGGTGTTCCACGGCACCGAGCACGTCCGGGACGGCCTGGACCGCGATTCGGCGGCCATGCTGCGGTTCCCGGACCCCGAGGATCCGCCGGCCGCCCCCGAACCGCAGCCGCCGGCGGCCCCCCGCTACGACCGCCACCTGTTCGAGCAGCAGGCCCTGGCGCACGGCGGGCTCGGCCTGCCCCGGGAGTGGACGGCCGACGAGCGCCACCACGCGGCCCAGCAGGTGCTGACGGGGAGCGAGTACCACCAGCAGCGACGCCGGAACCAGGCGATCGTCGAGGGCGAGTCCGGCGGCGTCCGGATGAGGCTGCTGGTCGACAACGGCCGGATCCTCGACTACCACGCCGAGCCCGGGCAGCGCCTCGGCGACCAGGCCTCGGCAGCGCCGGCGCCCCTGCCCGGCCGGGTGCTGCGCACGGTCGAGGTGCGGCCGCCGGACACCGGGACGCCCCGGGGCAGGTTCCTGTCCTCCCTGCAGGCCCAGCGGGTGCAGGCCTTCGAGGCCCAGCGGCTCGTGGACCCCGACGGCGACACCCGGACCGTCCTGACCGTCCGGGTGCACCTCGACACCGGGGGTGTGAACACCACCGGAGTGCGTCGGGACTGGGACCTCGAACACGTGCAGCTCGCCACCGAGACGGGCCTGCGGCAGCTCTACGACCGGGGCCAGCGGCTGCCCGACGGCGACCGGCTGGAGGTGGCCGTCCGGTTCGTCGACGCGGACCAGGATCCGCACCACACCGTCGAGCTCTGGGACGGCTCCGTCGCGGAGGACTCGGGGAACTGGGGCGTGGAGAGCGACCCGCGGGTGATCGCCCACGAGGTCGGCCACCTGCTCGGCCTGGACGACGAGTACCGCCGGCCGGGCTCCCGCCCCCGCCCCGTCTACCCGGAGCTCGGGCTGATGAGCGCCCCGGCGCTGGACCGGTTCGGCCGGGTCTCGGTCGACGCGGCCCACCCCCGGCTGGACAACGGAACCGACCTGCCGGACACGGCCCTGCGCCCGCACAACCTCGACCAGCTGGGCGCGGTGCTCGACCGGGCGTTCGGCACCCCGCCGCAGGTGACGCCGCCGGGCACGCTCCCGCGGCGGGCGGAGTTCGGCGAGGACGCCCGTCGGACCTCCCTGTACGACGGGCCGGACGGCCGGGGCGGGCACCTGCCCGCCCCGCCCGCCTCCGGACGTCGTCGGCTGCCGCCGGTGCCCGGCTCGGAGAACCCCAACGGCACCTACCGGACCGACGTCGGCGAGCTGTCGGACGGCCGCCGCGACGGCGGCCGGTACCGGACGATGTTCCCCGACACCTGGAACGCCGACGACGCGGTGTACAACGCCAAGCAGGCGTTCCTGCACGCCCGGCGGACCGACGGTGTCACCGGGCCCGTCGGCGGTCGGCAGCGGTGGACGGGCGAGTACGGCGGTGTGCGGATCGAGGGCGAGATCCTGGCCGGCGAGTTCACCTGGTTCCGGCCCTCCGACAACCAGCACGGACTGGAAGCGGCCACGTTCGTCCCCCACCTTCGGTCCACCCCCTTCGGCCACCGGGTCGAGGAACTGAACCACTACGGCGACCGGCACACGCTCACCGGCTTCCACAACGACCGGCCCATGCAGGCCGTCCTCGCCGAGCGCGGCCTGCATGTCGGGCCCGACCTGTCGACGAACCCCAACGGGACCCGGCGGGCGCACGCCTACTTCCTGGATCCGACCGTCGCGCCCGGCTCGCCCATGAGCCGGTTCCCGTCCCGCTGGCACCGTCGCGCCGACGAGCAGGGCCACACCTTCTACCCGAAGGGCTGGGGCCCCGAGGAGACCCTGGAGAGGGTGGACCGGGCCTACCGAACCCGGACGAGCTCGACGGAGCTGCCCGACGGCAGCGTGCACTGGATCGGCCGGGCCGGGGGCGTCCGGATCGAAGGGATCGTCCGGGACGGCCAGCACCTCTTCCACCGCCCGACCGACGACCAGCAGGCGGCCGGCCCGGCCGGCGACCCGCCCGCGTCCACGCTCAGGGCCCCCGTCACTCCCGGCACCGGTGAGCGGCCGCCGACCCGCACCCGCGAACAGGACGAGAACCCGACGGAGTTCACGCCGCCGTTCCACGAGGACCTCGCGGAGGACGCCGGGCGCGGCCTGCCGCCCGAGTGGACCGAGGCCGAGCGCCGGCACGCGGCCCGGACGGTCGCGGGCGATTCGCCCGGCGGCCCGAACGACCCGGTCGACGGCGAGTTCGCCGGTGTCCGGATCCTGGTGACGCTGCGGAACGGGCGGATCACCGACTACGAAGGAGCCCCCGGCCAGGAGTTCGCCCCCCAGCGGCGGCGGCCCCCGGCCGCGCAGCAGCCGCCCCTGCAGGCGCTGCACCCCTCCGGGGCCCAGCCGCACGAGCAGCCGCACCAGCAGCCGCACGAGCAGTTCGACGACGCGGCCTCGGACACCTCCATGGACGCCCACTCGGACACCTCCATGGGCGGGGCCGAGTCCTTCCTCGACCACATCACCGGCTCCCGGGAGGTCAGGCCGCCGGCGGACCACTTCCGCCAGACCGTCTCCGCCGCCGCCCTGCGCGGCTACGAGGCCCGGCGCGGCTTCCTGGAGAACGGCGAACCCGCCACCGAACTCGTGGTGCGGATCCACCTGCTGCCGGCACTGCTGTCCGACACCCCCGGCATGGACTTCGACCGCCGCTCCACGGACTCGGAGAGCGACTACGACTACGACGACGCCCCGACCGAGCAGTTCACGCCCGCGGAAATGGACCGGGTGATGGAGAACGCCTGGCAGGGCGTCGAGGAGGTGCTCAACATCGGCCACCGGCTGCCCAACGGCGACGTGCTGCTGGTCCGCCCGGAGTTCGTCGACTACATGGACGACGAGAACCACCACATCCACATCGTCGACCTCCACCGCACCATGCCCAGGGAGAACCACGAGGCCTGGTCCCTCGACTCCGCGCCGCACGTCGTGGCCCACGAGATCGGCCACCTGCTCGGCCTGCCCGACGAGTACCGCGAACGGCACCGCCGCAACCCCGTCCACACCGACGCCCGGCTGATGGGCTCCGACAGCGTGGAGCACGGCCGGGTCTCCGCCGACCAGCAGGCCGGGATCGGCGGCACCCGGGCACCGGGCCGCGGCACCCTGGCCCCGCGCAACCTGCGCGACCTGGGCGCCGCCGTCGACGGCGCGTTCGGCACCCAGCCGTCCCGCCTCGGCGACGGCGGCGGACAGCCGCCACGGGCCTCCTTCGGCCCGGACGCCCGGCAGAGCTCGCTCTACGGCGACCGGCACAACCCCGGCGGCCACCTGGTCGCGCCGCCCGGCTCGGACCGCCCCCGGCCGACCGGTGTGATCGGCCGGCACCCGAACGGCGTCCTGCACGTCGAGTTCGAGGCCGCGCCGACCGGCCGCGGCGGGACCAGGCACGCCGCCGACGTCCGCCTCACCAGTGACGCCGGCGACCTGCACAGCTCCGACACGGCCGTCCGGCGGCGGATGTTCCCGCAGCACTGGACCGAGGACGACGCGCTGTACGCCGCCGAGCAGGCCTACCTCGACGCCCGCCGCCACGGCCGGATCGTCCCCACCGGGGGCGGCGGCCACCACTGGACCGGCGAGTACCACGGTGTACGGATCGAGGGCCGGATCCGGGCCGGGGAGTTCCTCGGCTTCCGGCCGTCCGACACCCAGCCCGACCAGGACGGCCAGCCGCCCCAGCCGACGCGCCACCGGCCCACGGCCAGGACCTGGGACGGACTCTCCGACCTGTCCCCCCAGCCCCACCCGGACATCCCCGCGTCCGCGCCGTCGCGGCCCGCCGGCCTGCAGCGCTACGGGCAGCGCGCCCAGGACATCGCCCGCTACGGCGACCGGCAGAGCATGACCGGCCTCCACCACGAGCCCGGCCTGTTCCAGAACGCCGACCTTCCCGACTGGCACCGCCGGCGCGGCGTCGAGGTGTTCGAACGCGGCCCGGTGGCACCCAACGGCACCTACCGGGCCCGGGTGCGCTTCCTCGACGCGACCGTCGCCCCGGACAGCCCGCTCGCCGCGTTCCGCAACCACTGGCGCGAGCCGCGGGAGACCCACGGCCGCACGATGTTCCCGCGCACCTGGACGCGCCCGATGCTCCTCGACGCCGTCGAGACCGCGCACCGCTCCGCGTACACCCGGGTCCGGGTCGACGAGCGGACCCACCGCTGGATCGGCGAGGCGGGCGGCGTCCGCATCGAGGGCCTCTCCCGGGACGGCCAGCACCTGGCCTACCGGCCGTCCGACCGGCAGCCCGGTCCGACCCTCGCCCACTGGGACCCGACCCGGGTGACGGGCGCCGGCGGGACCGTCGAGCTGCCCGTCGGCGGCGCCCGGCTCCTGGCCCGGCGGGTGCTCTTCGACTCCGGCCAGCACGGCCTCGACGTCACCGTCCCGCTCCACCTGACGGCCGACCCGGGCACGACGCCCCAGCAGGTCCGGGACTTCGCCCTCCGGGTGAACACCGCGGCCGCGCAGGCCTGGGCCCAGCACAGCCACGGCGGGCAGCCCCTGCTCGTCAACGTCAACGTGGTACCGGTGGCCGACCCTGCGGGCGCCGTCCGCAGCATCGGCATCCAGGCCGCCAACTCCCTGGGCCTGCAGGGCCTGCTGGGCCCACTGGCCCCCGCGCCTGGCTGGAACGGCCGGGACGCCCTGTTCCCCGGCCTGTTCCGGGCCGCCTCCCCGGTGAACGCCTTCACCCACGAGGCGTTCCCGCTGCACGGCCCCACCGCGCTGCGCGAACCCGGCCCCCTGCGGCCGGACGAGCGGCGCCCCGTCGGCACACCGGACCTGGACGTCGACACCCTCCGGCCGGACTTCACCGCCCGGGCCTGGAACGACCCGGCCGGCCCCGGCCTGCCGCGCGAATGGTCCGCCGACGACGCCCGCAACGCCGCCGCCACCGTGATCGTCCAGCTGCGCGCGGCCGGGCAGCACGTGCCGGACAACGGCGTCGTCCAGGACACCGTCGGCGGGGTCGTCGTCAACGTCCGCCGCGAGGACGGCCTGATCGCCGACTACTGGGGCCGACCCGGCCAGCGGGATTCCCGCCAGCACTCCACCCCGGGCAACGGGAGCGTCCTCGGCCCGCGGCACACCGCCCAGGTCGAGGGGGACACCCCGGAGAGCGGTTCGCCGCTGCTGCGCGCGCTCGTCGAGGAGGATCCGCAGCTGCTGCGGACGCTGTTCGGCGCGGAGGAGGGCGGGCGGCTCGCCGCCGACCCGGCCGCCGCGGAACGGGCCCTGCGCGAGCTGGTCCAGCAGCGGTTCCGGGACAACCCCGAGCTGGCACGGGAGGCGCACGAACTCCACACCGCCTGGGCCCGCCGGCTTGGCATCGAGCCTGCGGACTGGCAGCCCTTCGTCGAGGACCTGGGGCGGGAGATCGGCGCGCGGCACGGGACGGACGAGCGCGGCGCGGCCGACCCGCGCATCGTGCGGGACGCCTTCGCGGTGCTCACGGCCGCCGCGCTGGACCTGCGGGTCACGCTCGTGGACGTCCGCGACGGCTTGGCGCCGCTCGCCGAGTTCGGCACCGCGAACGGCCGCCGGACCACCCTCGACCACACCGAGCAGGACGGCTACTCGGCCGTCTCCGCCGCCGAGCGCCGCCAGGAGCGGGAGCGGCTCGACCGGGCCCTGCGGGAGCAGGCCGAGCGGGAGCCGGAGCAGTTGCTCGGGCGGGACACCGACGAGGAGCAGCGCCTCGGGCGGGACACCGACGAGGAGCAGCGCCTCGGGCGGGACACCGACGAGGAGCAGCGCCTCACGCGGGACACCGACGAGGAGCAGCGCCTCACGCGGGACACCGACGAGGAACTGACCGAGCAGGACCTGGAGCGGATCCGGAGGAACGCCGCCGACAAGGCCAAGGCCCCCGCCACGGTCGACGAGAGCGACGGCGCGGGCAGCAACCCCGGGCGCGACAACCCCGGGCGCGACAACCCCGAGCAGGGCAAGCGGGCGGTCGAAGAGTCGGACATGACCGAGATCAACCGGCAAATCAGGGCGATGGAGGTCGCCGAGGCCGCGAAGGAGGCGGAGACGAAGGGGGAGGGCTCGGGCAGCCGGCCGTCGAAGTCCCCGCTCAACGACGAGGAGGAGCCGAAGGCCCCGTCCAAGGACGAGACCGAAGTGGAGCCCGCTCAGGTGCTCCCGCCCAAGGACGAGACCGAAGTGGAGCCCGCTCAGGTGCTCCCGCCCAAGGACGAGCAGATCGTGGTCCAGGCCCTGCCCAGGACCGACGAACGGGTGCCGTTGCACGCGCCGCGGGCCGTCACCGAGTCCGGCCTGCTCTCCGGCTCGCACATGGTGACCGGCATCGGCGAGCCGAGCAGCGCCCTGATCGTCAACCTCGCCGCGAGGATCGCCGACGCCCTGCCCCCGGCGACCGTCAACCGCGAGGCCCTGGCCAGGACGCTCGCGGAGAGCCTCTTCAGCGACTCCGGGCTGCGCGCCCAGGTGTCCGCACTGTCCCGGGGCGAGGTCCTGCACATCCCCGTCGGCACCGACGCCCGGCAGGGCACCATCACCGTCCGCGGCGAGGTGGCGGAGCTGGTGCACCGGTCGAAGGAGAAGGCCAAGGCCAAGTTCGAGTACGAGGGCGGCAGCGACCGCGTCGTGACGCTCGGCACCACCACGGGTGGACGCAAGCGGGGCGGACTCGGCCTCCAGGGACGGTTCGACTTCATCAAGCTGTTCCGGGTCCAGGCTGCGGGCGGCGTCCAGGGCGATCTGATGTCCTGGGAGGGCCTGACCACCCGGGCGCGGCTCTTCTCCCGGTCCAAGACCACCGAGCTGACGGAGATGTTCGACGGCAAGCTGCGTCTGGAGGTCGGCTACCAGCCGGCCGGCCGGAGGGGGACGGAGGACCTGTCGGTCCGGCTGGACCCGGCGGCCGCGAACGTCGTGACGACCCCGATCGAGGTCGGCATCCCGCAGCGCGAGACCAGGGCCTCCGCCGACGACCTCGACGCCGTCCACCTCGGCTGGCCGGACGGCTTCGACCCCGCCCGCCGGACGCAGCCGCGGCTGCACCTGTCCCACGTCATGCTGGACGTCCACGCCAAGGGCCTGCCGCGGCTGCGCGCCACGCCGGGCGAGGACGCGGGCGGCAACGTGGAGCTGCAGCCCCTGAACACCCCGCCCGGCCGGCCGCTGCCGCGGCAGGTCATGGCGGGCGTGGTCGACCTCCTCGCCGGGAACGCCGAGGTCAGGGAGGCGCTCGGGAGCAACCGCAGGTCGCTGTCCGACCGGCTCGTGGCGGAGTTCGGCTACCAGCGCCTCCAGCAGGACTTCAAGGGCATGACCAACGGCGAGTCCGTCGTCCTCCGGATCCCCGGCAGCGATGTCCGGATCGAGGTGAAGGCCGCCAACCGCGAGCTGAACGTCCTGGCCCTCACCAAGGAGACCGAGTTCAACACCGGCGCGGGCGACATGGTCACCAGGCTCCGGCGGAAGGTCGTGAGCGGGCTCCGGCAGCTCCAGGGCGGCGGCCGGATCGGCCCCGACGAACTCAATGTCAGCGGTTCCTACGGCGGCCGGAAGGGGTCGGACTCGATCCACATCTCCGGCCGGACGCTGGAGACCGCGGTCACCACCAAGACCAAGGAACCCGGCGCGATCCTCGACGGCGACGGCTACCTGGAGGTCGTGGTCCACAAGGGCGATCGGCAGGTGGGCGATCCCGTCGAGATCCCGGTCGGGTTCCGTACGGTGATGCCGCAGTCGGACCTGATGGCACCGCCGCAGCACGATGCGGACGCGGCCGGGGCCGCGGCGGCCAGGCTCGTCGAGAACCGTCTGCCGGAGTCCGCGGTCGTCCGCGACATCGGCTCCGTCGACAAGCTTCGGACCGATCTGGAGGCGGCCGGCAAGGAGTACTACGGGAGCCTCTGGCCGACCGTGCGGGACGAGGTGATGCAACTCGTCACCCAGCCCGCGCTTGCGTCCCGGCTCAGCGCGATGACCCGCGGGGAGCGGTTCGAGCTGAACTCCTTCGACCAGGGCAAGCCGGGCGTTCTCAAGGACACGGTGCTCGGGCGCAACCTCAAGGTGACCGTCACCGCCACGCTCGCGGACCCGCAGTACCTCAGGCAGAGCGCCAGTGCCGACCTCAGCCGGCAGAACGAGAGCAGCACCTTCAGCTCGGAGCGCCGGCAGGCCGGGAAGCACGAGGTCAAGCAGGGCGGCGTCGCGTTCCCCGGTGTCGCCAACGCGCCCTACGCCAACGCGGACCTCGGCTCGCAGGAGCGGGTCCGGGTCGGCACCCGCGACTCCGCCGCGGACAAGCTCTACGCGAACAGCAAGATCCGCGACGCGCAGGACATCTTCGGCGGACGGGTGACGCTGACCCTGACCCTGGAGGGCAGGGGTGCTCCGCGCCCCGTCGAGGGGGACTTCAGCACCGAGTTCAGCGTGCGCGCCCCGAAGGCCGAGCTGCCGCTGGAGCCGCACCTGCGGACCCACACCGTCCTGCCGCGCAACCAGCTCAGCGCCTCCTCGGTGGTCTCGTTCAAGGACCTGCCGGACGGGCGGAGCGGGGGCACCCAGGTGCTCACGGACGTCCGCGCCGCCCTGCAGAAGCGCTTCGCCGCGCGCGGGGGCGTCTCCCGGCAACTGGAGCGCACCCTCGCCGAGGAGCTCGGGCCGAGGGCGCTCCAGGCCAATCTGTCCCAGCTCACCCGGGGCGGGGCGCTCAAGGTGCCGGTCGGGGGCCCGGGCTGGTCGGCCGAGGTGGTCGTCCGGGCCCGGTTGAGGGAAGCCCCCGTGCTGCGCCGCGAGGTGGGCGACGCCGAGATCGAGGTCGGTACGCAGAACCGGACCGGCCACGGCGTCTCGTACGACGAGCGGGAACGCATCACCGGCACCGTCGGCGTGACCGGCAAGCCGGGGTCGGACGGCAAGAGCGTGCTGACGGTCGACTACTCCTACCGGCACGACTCGGCGACCGGCATCGCCCTGGAGACCGCGGGCACCACGGTGAACCGGGCGAAGAACGTGTCGAGGGCCGCCGTGTCCGACGCCGATGTCGGCTTCGAGGTGGAGATCCGGGGCTGGACGGGCGGCCTGATCCCCAGTACCACGAAGCTCCGCGAGATCCGGGCGGAGGCGGAGGTCGTCACCCCGCAGTACAGTCCGGTGGAGGCGCCGCGCGCCGTCCCGGACCGGATCTGGCAGACACATCGGCTCGGGTCCTCGGACGTCGTCACCAACGTGTTCGTGCCGGACACCCGGAACAACGGCGCGGCGTCGTCCCACGGGAGCACCGGATCGGTGTCCTCCGACCGGAACTCCGGTGCGGGGCACGCCAACGAGAGCAGCGTCGGCGGGAACAGCCTCGCTACGAACAACACCAGCACGAACACCATCGTCGCGAACAGTGCCGACACGAACAACGCCACCACGAACACCGGCGCCAGGAGGCCCGACTTCGCCAAGGACCTCCTGCGCGGACAGGGCGACCCGGGCGAGTTCGGGGGCAGGGACATCACCAAGTGGCTGGCCGGCCCGGGCAGGTCCGGCCTACGGCACAAGCTCTACGACGTCCTCACCCCGAACACCCTGCACGACCAGCTCAAGACCATGATGTCCGGCCGTGAACTGGTGGTCTCCGACGGGGGCGTGACCGTCCGGATCGGCGCGTCCGTTCGCACGCTGGAGCACACCGGCAGCACCAAGACCACCGAGTTCAACACCGGGACCCAGAACGAGCACAGCCACTCGGCGGCCGACGGGGCGACCGGCGGCGGGGCGGGCTCCGGCCATCAGCTGCGCGCCACGCTGGGTGTCAGCGGCGGCCCCTGGTACGCGGGCGGGGCGCTGACCGGGGCGACCGGACACGACACCCAGGAGACCTGGTCCAACCGTGCGGGCTCCGGCAACACCACCAAGGTGAAGCCCGCCAACGCGAGCATCTTCAGCGGCGAGGCCGATCTGCACTTCCGGGTCGAGTGGAAGGAACCGATCAGCACCACGCCCCCCTTCGTGATGGCCACCAAGCACGCCTACTTCCGGCGCGCGCTCGGCATGGAGACGGTCATCGACGTCGCCGAGACGAGGGCACAGGCACCGGTCGGCGACACGCCCAACCCCCGCAACGTCTTCGACGCCGCGACCGCGCCGCGCGGAGCCGCCCTGCGCGGCCTCACCGATCACACGCCCGCGGACCAGGTCGTCCGGATCCCGCCGGACCGGGTGTGGACGCACGGGCTCGTCGACACGGACGTGGTCCGGAAGGTCGAGATGGGGCCGGACGCGCGGCAGCAGCTGAAGGCAGGGGCGGAGGAGTTCCTGGGCGCGGACACCTGGGACCGGATCCGGGGCACGGTGGACCGGATGATCGACCCGGTGGCGCTGGCGAGCCGTCTCAGCAGCCCGGTCACCCCGCTGCCCCCGCGCACCCCGGTGGAGAACGCGGGCGCGGCTCCCGATCCGTCGGCGCCGACGATCACGCACGGACCGGGGAACTCCACGCTCCTGATCGGACCGACCGACCTGGCCGGCGACGCCCGGGTGGAGGTCAGGGTGAGGATCAAGCAGCTGGAGTTCGTCCGGACCGACGCGACCTCGGAGTCCAACCCGACCAACACGACCTCGGTCACCGACGGTGCCAACGCGCAGCGCTCGGTCCAGGCGGCGATCCGCCTCACCGGCGGCGGCAAGGGCGAGATCAACGAGCACGTCGGCGGTCGCGCCGGCGTCTACGTCGACGGTGCCTACCAGCACCGGACCGACCTCGCGACCGGCGAGGGCGGCCAGATCGTCAACAACGCCAAGATCAAGACCGACACCGCGCGGTACCACGGCTTCGCCGAGGTGGAGGTGATCTACCACAAGGACGGGAAGACGCTCCCCCGCCAGGAGCTGATGGCGATCGAGATCGACATCCCCGCCGACCAGGTCAAGGGGAGCGCGGACGTCCCCGCCGGCGGCTACCTGCGGTTCGACGAGGACACGCGCGACGGTGAACTCCGGCTGCACGGTGCCTCGTCGGGGGCGGTACGGTCGGTGGCGGACGCGCTGGGGCTGGACCCGGGGGTCCCGGGCGACCGCGCCCGGATCCTGGGTGTCGGCCGCGTCGCCCGGGACCTGCTCGCGGGCTCCCTCACCACTGAGGGGGACCGGGCCGTGCGGTGGCTCAGGGGCCTGGACCGGATGCTCGTCCTCGCCGCGGACGAGTCGAACGGAGGGGCCTTCGAGCACATCCGCCGGGTGCGCGACGGCCAGTCCGTCCCGGCTGCGGACCGGCGCCGGCTCCAGGATCTGGTCGAGCACATCGGCGAGCGTGTCGACATGTCGGCGGCCGAGGTGAACACCCACTGGAACGCCCCGGGCCTGCACCAGGAAGCGGACCTGAACCTGCGGGAACCGTCGGCCGGACCGGATCCGACGGTCCGGCTGGCCGCCGACGCCGGTAACAACGGGAGCCTGAACCGGCTGCTTGAGAACGTCCGGCGCAGGGTCCTCGCGGTGGAGGGCGACGCGCCCCAGCGGGTCGAGATCACCCTGGACGTGTCGCCGGAGCGGGCCGTGCGGGAGGCCGACCGTCTGGAGCGGACGCTGCGCGGGGTGCTCCGGACCAGCCCGCGCGAGGTGGAGGTGGCCATCGTGACCACCACGGCCCGGGTGGAGCGGGCGGAGGCACTCGAGGCGGGCCGTCCCGTCGGCGGTGTCCGGAGCTTCCGGGTCGGACCGCCGTCGCGGGAGACGGGGGAGACGGGGGAGCAGACGGTCGTGCAGGAGCAGACGGTCCTGCAGGAAGCCGAGGTGGTGCAGGAGTCGACGACGGTGTTGCAGGAAGTCGAGGTGGTTCAGGAGTCGACCACGGTCCTGCAGGAGCCGGTGGTGGTGCAGGAGTCGACCACGGTGTTGCAGGAAGCCGAGGCGGTGCAGGACCAGACGGTCCTGCAGGAAGCCGAGGTGGTGCAGGAGTCGACGACGGTGTTGCAGGAAGTCGAGGTGGTTCAGGAGTCGACCACGGTGTTGCAGGAGCCGGTGGTGGTGCAGGAGTCGACCACGGAGCAGGTCGGTCCGCCGCTGCAGGTCCCGCCCGTTCACATCCAGCCGGGGCAGCGCGCGCCGGGCCTTGCGCCGTCGAACGACGGATCGCGGCGTGTCTCCTCCGAGGACCGCTCGGGCGAGCACGAGCGGGAGGCCACGGGCGCCTCGTACGCGACGGCCCCGGAGACGTTCTACCAGCACGAGGGCGCTCGGCTGGGGGACGAGTCGGACAACGTGTCGGTGGACACGGATCTGCTGGGTCTGCCGGAGGCGCCGCACCAGCGCGAGGCGACCACGAACACCTGGTACACGGCCCTGTCGGACGAGTCGGACTCCCGGAGCGAGACGTCCGAGGACTCCTGGGTGGTGCTTCCGCCCCCGAACGTCCAGCCCCCGAACATCCAGCCCCCGCAGCTCTCGAACACGCCGCTGCCGTCGCGCGAGGCAGGCGGGCCCTCGCGGATCGAGGAGCCGGAACCCGCACAAACCCTGGAGGACAGCATCTTCAGCGCCCTGACGCAGTGGTTCCCCAGCGGCGGTGGGCGGCCGTGAACCGTCGGGCCGGGTCCGGCCGTAGGAACGGAGTAGGAGCACCCG
Organism: Streptomyces sp. XY431; assembly: GCF_001279805.1. Lineage (NCBI taxonomy): Bacteria > Bacillati > Actinomycetota > Actinomycetes > Kitasatosporales > Streptomycetaceae > Streptomyces > Streptomyces sp. XY431. The sequence continues at coordinate 10,661 of NZ_LGDO01000324.1, read as the reverse complement.
AGGTCCAGTCGCCGGGGTGGTCCTGTCGACTGGGACTGCATGCGAGGCCGGAGGAGCTGCGGTGAGCACGAGTACGGGCGGGAACGGGGCTCGGGGCGGGGCGGCGGGGATCCAGCTGCCGTCGATGGACTGGGAGATGGAGGAGGAGCCGGCCGGGGCGCCGGCGGGTGCCGCCGCCTCGGCCGGAGGCGCCGCCGCCGCTGCGGCAGCCGCCCCGGCGACGGCGGAGGCGCCGACCGAGCAGGTCGCCGTGCCGCAGTACGGGCCGGTCACGCCGGTGGTGACCGCCGCCGCGGTGCCGCCGGTCGCGGTCGTCCCCTCGGCCGCCTCCGCCGCCGGGTTCGGTCCGGGCGAGGAGCCCGGGGCGCCGGTCCCCGTCGGGACGGAGGGCGCGGACGGCGAGGAGCCGGACGAGACCTCCCGTCGTCCCCGGTTCCGGCGGCCCGCGCTGGTCGCCGCCGCCACGGCGGGCGTGGTGCTGATGGGCCTGCCGTTCCTGATCACCGACGGCGCGGACAAGCACGGCGACAACCGGGGCGTGAACCGGGCGGACCCCCAGCTGGTCGACGGACCGGAGATCGACGACGTCCAGCAGCCGGTGCCGACCGACCCGCCGACGACCGGACTGCCGCTCCCGGCGCCCGTCGACCCGCCCGCCACCGGTGACCCCGGCGCGCTCAACGCGCCGCCCGTGGACGGCTCGGGCACCGTGCCCGGGCTCTCCCTCGGCGGCGGCACCGTCGGCGCCCCGGCGGTGCCGGCCGGCCAGCCGGCCGGGACGACCGTCCCGGCGGGCAAGGCGCCGCAGAGCGGGACCCAGAACGGCAGCGGCGGCAGCACCGGCGGCAGCAGCAGTAGCACGGGCGGCGGCAGCAGCAACGGCAAGACGACGCAGCCCGCCGCAGGTCAGCCCGCGCCCCAGCAGCCGGCCCCGGGTCAGCCCGCTCCGCAGCAGCCGGCCCCGGGTCAGCCCGCTCCGCAGCAGCCCGCGCCGGGCCAGCCCGCTCCGCAGCAGCCGGCACCCCAGCAGCCCGCGCCGGGCCAGCCGGCCCCGCAGCAGCCCGCGCCGCAGCCGCCGCCGGCCTCCCAGCCCCCCGTCCAGCCGCCCGCCGCCGCGAAGGCCACCTACAGCGCCATCGGCGGCGGCAACTGCAGCACCGCCTCGGTCGCCTACGCCCAGCACGGCTACTGGGAGCAGGGCTCCACCGGCTGGCTCACCAGCTCGACCGGCGGGTACACCGGTTCGGGCTGCAACGGCAAGTACGTGTCGCTGCCGATGTCCGGCTCGGACAGCAAGGACGACAACGACAACTCGGTGGTCTGGACGTTCTCCACCGCGCCGGTCACGACCGGTACTTGCACGATCTCCGTCTACGTGCCCAACAACAGCGACTACAAGCTGGTCGGCGGCAAGCCCGCGTACTACACCGTCCACAACTCCCCGGGCTCCGGCGTCATCGGCGACTTCTCGGTCAACCAGACCACCAGCCGGGGGAGTTGGGCGGCCGGCAAGACGGTCGCGGTCTCCGGCGGCAAGATCTCGGTGATGCTGCACTCCCGCGGCCTCGACTGGGCCGGCACCGCCACCGACAAGGCGCACATCGCGGCCTCCGCCGTCAGGGCCGACTGCACGGCCTCCTGACCGCGCGGGGGCGGTCCGGACCTCCTCCGGACCGCCCCCGCCCGGCCCGGCCCCGGCCCGTCCGACCTGCCCGACCCCGTCCGACCTGCCCGACGACGACGTACCGATGAAAACCCAGGAGAGGACGGCCATGTCGCGCCATGTGCTGACGGTGTGCCCGGAACAGCGGGGCGGCCCGTACCGCACGATCGGCGACGCGCTCGCGGCGGCCCGCAGCGGAGCGGTGATCTCCGTCCGCCCCGGCCGCTACGAGGAGAACCTGGTCATCACCAAGATGGTCACCATCACCGCCGAGGAGCCGCGCGGCAGCGTCCGGATCACCGCCCGGCGGGGCTGCGTCGTCCAGGTGGTGGCCGAGGCCGTCCAGCTCACCGGCCTGGTCGTGCAGGGCCAGGACGAGGAACTCCCCGCCGTCGACGTGCCCCGGGGGCAGGCCGCGCTGTCCGACTGCGAGGTGGTCGGCGCCTCCTGGACGGCCGTCCTCACCCGCCAGCAGGGCTCGCTCGCGATGCGCGACTGCCGGGTCACCAACCCGGCCGGCGCCGGCATCGTCGAGACCTCCACCGGCACCAGCGTGATCGAGGACTGCGTGATCGAGCACCTCGGCACCTCCGCCGTGGTGGTCGGCGAGCGGGCCAACCCGCTGCTGCGCAACTGCGTCCTGCGCGACGCCCGCGGCAACGGCATCTGCGCCAACGGCGAGGCCCGCGGCACCTTCGAGGACTGCGAGATCTCCGTCACCGACAAGCCTGCCGTCGCCCTGGAGGAACGCTCCACCACCCGGCTGGTGCGCACCGCCGTCCGGGACACCGCCATCGGCGTGTACATCAGCTCCGAGGCCCGGGTGGTGCTGGAAGACTGCGTGGTCAGCGCCACCACCGGCCACGGCATCGCGCTGGCCGCGGGCACCGACCCGGAGCTGCGCCGCTGCTCCACCGCCCGCACCGCCGGGCACGGCATCCACATCACCGGCCGTTCGCGCGGCCACTTCGAGAACTGCGAGGTCGCCGACGCCGAGGGCACCGGCATCTGGGTCGGCGAGCACGCCGGTCCGGTGCTCAAGGGCACCGTGGTGCGCGGCTGCGGCGGAGCCGGCGTCGAACTGGCCGAGGAGAGCGCCGCCGACATCGACCGGCTGGAGATCCGGGACGTCACCGGGCCCGGCCTGTCGATCGGCGGCGGCGCCAACCCCCGGGTGCGCCACCTGACCGTCACCGGCGCGGGCGCCGACGGCGTCGAGGTGCTGCGGGACGGCCGGGGCCGGCTGGAGGGCGTCGAGGTGACCGACGCCGGCCGGGCCGGTCTGCGGATCACGGACGGCGCCGACACCTTCGTCGGCGCCGGGGTGGTGCGCGGCGCCAAGGGCTCCGGCGTGGTCGTCGGCAAGGTCGGCCGGGCCTCGCTGCGGGACTGCGAGGTGAGCGGCTCGGGCGAGGACGGCCTGTCCGTCGAGGACGGCGGCGACCTGACCTGCACCCGGGTCCGCAGCCACGGCAACCGCCGTCACGGCGTGCGGATCGGCGCCGGCGGGCGGGCCGCGCTGGCCCAGGTCGACGCGGTGGAGAACATCGGCGACGGGGTGCGCCTCGACTCGGTGGAGGCGGTCCGGCTGACCGGCTGCAAGCTGTCCCGCAACCGGGGCTCCGGCCTGCGGCAGACGGCGGCGAGCGAGCGGCTCGCGGTGGAGCAGCTGACCAGCGAGGAGAACGGCCTGCCGGACGCCCACGGCACCGCCGCGGCCGCCACCGGCGGCCCGCGCGCCGAGGGCGCCTCCTCCTCCGGTCCGGCCGCCGCCGGGAACGGCGCCCCCGAGCCGGGCGCGGAGCCCGGCCGCGCCCCCGCCCCGGCCGCGCCGCCGGGACCGCTGGAGGTGCTGGAGTCGCTGGTCGGCCTGGCCGGCGTCAAGGAGCAGGTCGCCACCCTGGTCAACCTCAACAAGCTGGCCCGCCGCCGCGAACTGGCCGGCATGCCGTCCCTGCCGATGAGCCGCCACCTGGTCTTCGCCGGTCCGCCCGGTACCGGCAAGACCACGGTCGCCCGGCTCTACGGCGCCATCCTGGCGGAGCTGGGCGTGCTGCGCAGCGGGCACCTGACCGAGGTGGCGCGGGCCGACCTGGTGGCCTCGATCATCGGCGGCACCGCGATCAAGACCACCGAGGTGTTCCAGCAGGCGCTCGGCGGCGTGCTGTTCATCGACGAGGCGTACACCCTGTCGGCCGGTTCCGGCGGCTCCGGCCCGGACTTCGGGCGGGAGGCGATCGACACCCTGGTCAAGCTGATGGAGGACCACCGCGAGGACGTGGTGGTGATCGTGGCCGGATACTCCGCCGAGATCACCGAGTTCCTGGCCTCCAACCCCGGTCTCGCCTCCCGGTTCAGCCGGACCGTCGAGTTCGCCAACTACGAGGTCGACGAGCTGGTCACCATCGTCGAGCGGGCCGCCACGAGTCACGGCTACGAGCTCGCCGCGGGCACCGGCGACGCGCTGACGCTGCTCTTCGAGCGGATGCCGCGCGGCGAGGACTTCGGCAACGGCCGCTCGGCCCGCAAGGTCTTCGAGGAGATGGTCGACCGGCAGGCGACCCGGCTGGCGGAGCAGCCCGAGATCAGCGACCAGGACCTCGCCCTGCTCGTCCCCGGGGACGTGGGCGTCGAACTCGAACCGCCCGTGAAGGAGAGCGACGGCACCGAGCCGCTGGCCGAGCTCCAGGCCCTGGTGGGCCTGCCCGCCGCCAAGGAGCAGGTCGAGGACCTGGTGAACCTGATCCGGCAGGTCCGTCGCCGGGAGGAGGCCGGGCTGGCGACCGCCACCATCAGTCACCACCTGGTCTTCGCCGGTCCGCCCGGTACCGGCAAGACGACGGTCGCCCGGCTCTACGGGCGGCTGCTGTCCGAGCTGGGCGTGCTGCCCGGCGGCCAGCTGATCGAGACCGCCCGCTCCGACCTGGTCGGCCGCTACGTCGGCCACACCGCCCAGCTCACCAAGGAGGCCTTCGACCGGGCCCGGGGCGGCGTCCTGTTCGTCGACGAGGCGTACACCCTGACGCCCCGGCACGGGGGCGGCGGGGACTTCGGCCAGGAGGCCGTGGACACCCTGATGAAGCTGATGGAGGACCACCGGGACGAGGTGGTGGTGATCGTGGCCGGCTACGAGGACGAGATGCGGCACTTCCTCTCCTCCAACCCCGGTCTCGCCTCGCGCTTCTCGCGCCAGATCGACTTCGGCCACTACTCCGACGCGGAGATGGTCACCATCGTGCGCAACCACGCGGTCAACGCCGGGTACGAGTGCGCGCCGCACACGCTGGCCGCGCTGGAGCAGCTGTTCGCGGGAGTCCCGCGCGACCGCACCTTCGGCAACGGCCGCTTCGCCCGGCAGACCCTGGAGGGCATGATCACCCGCCAGGCCGGCCGGCTCAGCCGGCTGGACGTCGCCGACCTCTCGGAGCTGAGCCTGCTGCTGCCCGAGGACATCGCCGCGGACCGCTCCGGCAGCCCGGTGTGAGCACCGGCCGAGGCCGCGGGCGGCTCGCCCGCCCCGCCGCCGCGGTGGCCTGCAGCCTTGCCGCGCTCGCCGCCCTCGCCCCGGACGTGGCGTCGGGGGCGGTGGGGGCGTCGGCTGTCGGCGGTGCGTCCGGGGCCGGTGCGTCCGGGGCCGGGCCCGTGGCGGCCGGTCCCGCGGCGGGTACCACGGCGCCGACCGTCGGGAACGCGGTGCCGGGTGCCGCTGCCGGTGCTGGTGGCGGTGCGGCTGCCGGTGGTGCGGGCGCGCAGCCGGCGGAGTTCCCCCCGATGGCGCAGACGCTGTCCGACGTCCGGCAGAACGGGTGCCGCAAGCCGGTCGCCCGCGCCGCGGACCGGCCCAGCTGGTCGCAGGTCTTCCTGCGGCCGGAGGCCGTCTGGCCGTTGAGCCGGGGCGCCGGGGTGACGGTGGCCGTGATCGGCTCCGGGGTGGACGCCGCGGCCGGTTCGGGCCCCGGTGCGCTGGCCGGGCGGCTCACGCTCGGGCCCCGGCTGCACGGGGACGGCGACGCGGGCCGGGACTGCGTCGGCCACGGCACCGCGCTCGCGACCCTGGTGGCCGGCCGCCGACCCGCCGACGGCGGCCCGTCCGGTGTCGCCCCCGCGGCGAAGGTGCTGGCCGTGGCCGCCACCGACGACGCCGGCAGCACCAACGCCGACCTGCTCGCCCGGGGCATCCGCGCGGCCGCCGACGGCGGCGCCCGGATCGGCCTGGTCGCGGCGCCGATCGCGGAGCCCGCGCCCGCCCTGGCCGACGCGGTCGGCTACGCGACGGCGAAGGGCATGCTGCTGGTCGCCCCGGTCGGGCCGGACAGCCAGGCGGTGAACGCCCCGGTCTACCCCGCCGGGTACCCCGGGGTGCTCGCGGTGGCCGGGATCGGTACGGACGGCGCCCCGGCCGGCTCCGGGAGCTCCGACTCCGCCGGCGGCTCGGCGGGCCAGGCGGGCGGCGCGGCCGCCGCCCTCGCCCCCGGGCGGACCTCGCGGGTGGACGTGACCGCGCCGGGCGAGGGCCTGCTGGCGGCCGGCCCCGGCGGCGGCACCTTCACGGCCTCCGGGCCGAGCTACGCCGCCGCGCTGGTGGCGGGGACGGCGGCCCTGGTGCTCGGCCGGTCGCCGTCGCTGACGGTCGAGCAGCTCGCCGACCGGCTGCGTTCGACCGCCTACCGGCCCGGTACGGCGCTGCCCGATCCGGCCGTGGGCTGGGGAGCGGTGGACCCGGTGACGGCGGTCGGCGCCCCGGCCGCCGCCGGACCGGCCGCGGCGCCGGGGACGAACGCGGCCGCCACGGCCGAACCCGTGGTCGTCCCGCCGCCGCCGGACGGGCGGCCGGTGCGGCTGGCGGCGGCGGTCACCGGGGTGAGCCTGGGCGGCGCGGCGCTGCTCGCCCTGGCGGCGGCCGCCGCCAGGGTCGGCCGCAACCGGGCGGCCGGGCGGGCCGGGGCCGGGACCGGGACCGGGGCGCCGTCGGCGGAGTGACCCCGGCGGGCCCCGCCAACGTCCCGCCAACGCGGGCGGTCGCGGCCGCGTTGGCCGCGCGTTGGCGGGGGCTGCCAGCGTGGCACCGCCCGGGGAGCCGTCCGATCGCGGTGGCCTGCCCCGGTGCACCGAGACAGCGATCGACCCCGGTACCGACCGACCGAGGTACCGATGAATGGTGTGAGGGGTTCAACAGCCGTGGCCATCGACGCAACCGCCCGGGCCGGGACGACCTCCGGGGACGCCCGGGTACCCGCCGTGCCCGCCCCGCCTGCCGCGCCTGCCGCGCCTGCCGCGCCCGCCGCGCCCGCCGTCCGGCCCACGCTGGACCAGGACGTCCTCGCCGAGCTGTACCGCCTGCACGGCGGCTACCTGCTGCGCGCGATGCTCCGGGTGACCAGCGGGGACCGGGGCAAGGCGGAGGACATTGTCCAGGAGACCCTGCTGCGTGCCTGGCAGAACCCGGCGGCCGTGCAGCGCGGTCCCGAGCACAGCCGTCCCTGGCTGTTCACGGTGGCGCGCCGGATCGCCATCGACCACTACCGGATGCAGGCCGCCCGCGCCCAGGAGGTCGCCGACGAGACCCCGGAGGACCACGCCGGTTCCCACGACCCCTACGACGAGGTGCTCGTCGCCCGGGACGTGGCGGTGGCGATGGCCGAGCTCCAGCCCCACCACCGGGACGTCCTGGTCGAGTTGCACATGAAGGGCCGGTCGATGGTCGAGGTGGCGCAGGTGCTGGGAGTGCCGGTCGGCACGGTGAAGTCCCGCAGCTTCTACGCGGTCCGCGCGCTGCGTCCGATCCTGGCGGCCCGCGGGATGGCCTGGGCCGGCTGACCGGACGGCCGAGCGGGCGGGGGATCGACCGGGCGGCTGACCGGCTGGGGCACCGCCCCGGATCGCTGCCCTTTCGGGAAACCGCGGCCGGTCCGGGCGGACCCGAACCGGAAGGCCGTGAACCGCTTCCGATCCGCCGCCCGTTGACCATTGTGGCGGCACCGCCACCGGCGTCCGTACCCCCGTTCGGGCGCCGGGTCCGCGGCCGCCCCGGCGTTCGCTCTTGTGGGAGAGCGGACGCCGGGGCGTCGCCGCTCGGGACGCCGTGCCGCGGGCGGCCGGTCGGTCCCCCCAGAACCGACCGGCCGCCCCTCTTCCGTTCGCGGCCGCCGTTCGCCGCCTTCCGTTCCCGCCGCCGCCCCGGTCTCCCCCCGGGGCGGCGGCAGGCTCACCAGCCGAGCAGGTACGCCCCCCGGCGCAGCCCCGCCAGCACCGTGTCCGCCGTCGCCTCGGCCGCGTCCGCCGCCGCCGGGCCCTTGGCCTGCGGCGCACCGTCGGCCGCGGCACTGCCGGCCGCGGCACCGCCGGTCGTGCCACCGTTGAGCACCACGTAGTGCAGCGCCGCGCCGGTGGCCCGGCTCTCCCGCCGGAAGGCGTCCAGCGCGGTCGGGGCGACCGAGCCCTCCACCACCACCTGGTAGCCGCCCGCGGCGAAGGCGAAGGCCGCCTGGGCGGTGGCCGCCAGCGCGGTCAGGTTCTGCCGCCGGGCCTCCGGCCGGTCCGGGGTGACATAGCCCTGCCGGACCGCCCGCCGGAAGTCCTCCGCGCGCAGGTGGACGCTGGGGAAGAGCGCGTCCGCGACCAGGGGGGCCACCGTGCCGCTCCCGGCGCCGGCGGCCGGGTCGGAGAGGACGACCACGCTGCCCGCCCCCCGTCCGCCTCCGAGCTCCGGCCCACCTACGGTCGTACGGTTCACAGCTGCTGATCCCTTCGCGGGCCTGGACGGACGGGGCCGGGGCGGGACGGGCGGAACACGCGGGGGCCGGCCGGAGTCGGCACACGAACCGGCCGAATCCGGCAAGGCGGACAGCCGACCGCCTCGTCCCTACGAGTGACTGCTGTCGAGGATCAACCTAGTCCACGGTGCGCCCCGGAGTCCTCCCCTCCCCGGACCTCCCGCCGTCCCCCCGCAGGCCCCTCGCCGTCCGTTCGCCTTCCCGCTACGCCCGCGTCCGTGCCAACGCCAACGCCTATGCCCGTGCCCGCAGCACGATCGGGTTGGTGAGCGCGGCCATCGGGCCCCAGGGGAGGTCCGGGCCCATCGCGTTGCCCCGGCCCGGGGTCCCGTCGGCCCTCGGGTGCCGCACCTCGGCCCGGACGAACGCGGCGAGCGAGGCCGTCGTCCGCCAGACCACCGTGCCCGCGCCGTCGGCGGGCAGCGACTCCTGGTGCAGCTGGCCCTCGTCGGTCAGGAACCGCACCGTGCCGTTCGGCACCCCGGAGACGGCCAGCCGGACGTCCACCGGCGCGTCCGCGGGCACCGCCAGCTCCTCGCCGATCCCGGCCTGCCGGCCGTTCCCGGTCGCGGTGAACTCGAGCCGGACGGCCGCCGATTCGGCGAGCCAGCTGCGCCCGGCGCGCAGGCCGTCGAGGACGTCGTCGCGGTTGAGGTCCTCGGCGAGCACGACGGTGTGCGGCGAGCCGATCACCTGCGGGGCGCTGTGCGCGTCGCTGTTGCCGATCGCGGGCAGCCAGGAGCGCCCGTCGCGCAGCGCCACCGCCAGCTGGGCGTCCCAGCCGTCCACGGCCGACTCGTCGTCGTACGTCCACGGGCCGTTCCACACCTCGACGGCGTCGGCGCTCTCGTACCCGAACTTCCACTGGCAGGCGACGTACGGGCAGTACGGGTGCGCCGGCACCACCAGGCCGCCCTGCCGCCGGACCTGGCGGGCGAACCGGGGGAGGGCCTCGTCGCGGGAGCGGTAGCGCCAGTCGACGAACTCGCCCGGGCGCAGGCCCAGTGCCAGCCAGTGGCCGTTGCGGGTGGTGACCTCCTCACCGAGCAGTATCAGCAGGTCCGGGCCGGCCAGCGGACCCCAGGCGCCGTGCGCGGAGGAGGTGTTGTGGTCGGTCGACACGATGAAGTCCAGCCCGGCCGCGCGCGCCCCGGCGGCCACCTCGGCGGGCTCGCGGCGCCCGTCGGAGTGCACGGTGTGCAGGTGGCAGTCGCCCCGGTACCAGGCCCGGCCGCGCCCCCGGGCGCGCTCCGGCGGGTAGGCGGGGGTGAACTCGCCGCCGGGCGCGCCGAACCGCAGCGTGACGTCGACCCGGTACTCCAGCCCCTGCGGCGCGACTTGGTAGGGCCCGAGGACGACGTGCCAGCGACCCGGGCGGACCGGCCCCGGCAGGTAGCCGGGCGTGGCCTGCTCCCGGCTCACCGTGAACTCGGTCCGGAAGCCGCCCGACCAGCCGCGGAAGCCCCGGCCGCCGAGTTCGGTGCCGCGCTCGTCGAACAGCCCGATGTCGCAGGAGTTGCCCGGGGTGCCGGGCGGCACGGTCGGCTTGTCGTACCGGTAGGAGACGGCGAGTTCGCGGACGCCGGACGGGACGTCGAAGGGCAGGTACACGAAGTCGGGTGCGCCGGTCGGCAGCTTCCCGGTCAGGGTGATCGTCCGGTCCTGCGGCGCGGCCGGGGCCGCGGCTCCTTCGGCCCGGGCGGTGCCGGCGCCCGCCACCACCGCGCCGAGCGCGCCCGCCGCGCCCGCGGCCAGTAGGCCGCGCCGGCCCGGCCGGGCCTGCTCCTCGTGCACGTCGTCCGCCATCGGGTGCCTCCGCTCTCGCCGGGGATGCTCGCGGCCCGTACCTACCCGCGACCCGCTCGCCCGGGTGAACCCCCGGTGAGCCGGGCCCCACCGGCGGACGGCGGCCCCGTGAAGGCGGACCCGGGTTGCGCCGGGGGGTGGGGCGGGCCCTGAATAGGAGGTAGTCAGATCATCTGACAGTCGGGCAGATTCGGAGCGCATTGATGTCACTCAGTCGGCGGACCCTCCTGGTGGCCGCGGCCGGCACCGCCCTGGCCGCCTGCGCCCGGACGACGAGCCCCGCGCCGTCCGTCCCGACCGCGGCGCCCGTCCCCACGGCGGAGCCCGTTCCCACCGCGGAGCCGGTGGCCCCCACGCCGACCCCGACCCCGACCGCTGCTGCCCCGGTCCCGACCCCCGAGGCCCCCGCTCCCGAGGCG
>NZ_LGDO01000323.1:0-483 GCF_001279805.1 Streptomyces sp. XY431 | reverse complement strand
GTCGTCGGTGGTGTCGGTGTCGGTGGTGTGGGGGCGGGAGTGGATGGTGACGGTGCGTCGGCCGTCGGTGTCGGGGGTGGTGACGGTGACCTGGATGACGCTGTGGGCGGTGTCGGTGAGGACGAGGGGGCGTTCGAGGGTGAGTTCGTCGAGTACGCGGTAGCCGACCTGGTCGGCGGCGTGCAGGGCGAGTTCGACGAACGCGGTGCCGGGCAGGATGACCGTCCCGAACACGCCGTGATCGGCGAGCCAGGAGTGCGTGGTCAACGACATCTGGCCGGTCAGGACCAGCCCGTCCTGGGAGGCCAGCCGGACGGCGGCGCCCAGCAGCGGGTGCCCGGCCGGGTTCAGCCCGAGCCCGGCCGCGTCCAGGACCGGCTTGGCCGCGGGCAGCCAGTGGCGGCGGTGTTGGAAGGCGTAGGTGGGGAGGTCGGTGAGGTGGCCGGTGCGGGTCCAGGGGGTCCAGTCGACGGTGAGGCCGGC
>NZ_LGDO01000322.1:0-486 GCF_001279805.1 Streptomyces sp. XY431 | reverse complement strand
GGTCCAGTCGTCCGCGAGGTCGGTGTCGGTGGTGTGGGGGCGGGAGTGGATGGTGACGGTGCGTCGGCCGGCCTCGTCGGGGGTGGTGACGGTGACCTGGATGACGCTGTGGGCGGTGTCGGTGAGGACGAGGGGTCGTTCGAGGGTGAGTTCGTCGAGGACACGGTAGCCGACCTGGTCGGCGGCGTGCAGGGCGAGTTCGACGAACGCGGTGCCCGGCAGGACGACCGTCCCGAACACGGCATGGTCCGCGAGCCACGAGTGGCTCGACAGGGAGAGCCGCCCGGTCAGGACGCTGTCGCCGCCCGCGAGTTGCAGAGCCGCGCCGAGCAGCGGGTGGTCGACCGTACCCAGGCCGATGGAGCCGACGTCGGTGGCCGTGGCGCTCGCGGGCAGCCAGTGGCGGCGGTGTTGGAAGGCGTAGGTGGGGAGGTCGGTGAGGTGGCCGGTGCGGGTCCAGGGGGTCCAGTCGACGGTGAGGCCGGC
>NZ_LGDO01000321.1:0-495 GCF_001279805.1 Streptomyces sp. XY431 | reverse complement strand
CACGTCATCGCGCCCGGTCAACCGCCCCAGCACGATCGCCCAGGCCGCCTGCACCACCGTGTTCAGCGTGACACCGCGACCACGCGCCCACGACTCCAGGGCGGACGTCCGGTCCTCCGACAGCTCGACGATCACGTGTTCCGGCATGTCCGGTGTCCGCGAACCGGCGTCCGGCACCAGCCTCGTTGCGTCCGGAACACCGTCGAAGGCCTCGGCCCAGGCCTGCTCGGCCAATACACGGTCATGGCCGGCCAGCCAGGACACGTAGTCCCGATAGGACGCGGGCTGCGGAAGGCCCAGAGCGTTCCCGTCGGCCTCGTAGGCAGCGAACAGATCCTGCACCATCAGCGGCAACGACCACCCGTCGAGGATGATGTGATGGTTCGTGATGACGAGTCGCCAGTGCTCGTCGCCCAGACGGACGAGGGCGAAGCGGAGCAGGGGCGGTCGGGTGAGGTCGAAGCGGCCGCGTTCCTCGTCCAGGATCCGAGCCAG
>NZ_LGDO01000320.1:0-504 GCF_001279805.1 Streptomyces sp. XY431 | reverse complement strand
CGGTGAGGGTGTGGCGCCAGTGGGTGAGTTGTTGGTGGTGGAGGCTGGTGGGGTCGTGGGGGTCGCCGAGGAGTTGGTGTTGCCAGGGGGGGTAGTCGATGTATTGGACCGGGAGGGGTTCCCAGGTGGGGGGTTGGTGGTGGAGGCGTGCGGTGTAGGCGGTGGTGAGGTCGTTGGCGAGGGGTGCGGTGGACCAGCCGTCGCCGGCGATGTGGTGGAGGACGAGGAGGAGGTGGTGTTGGTGGGGGTGGTCGGGTTGTGCGATGAGGTGGGCGCGTAGGGGTGGTTCGGTGGTGAGGTCGAAGGGGTGGGCGGCGGCTTGCTGGAGGGTGTGCTGGAGCTGGTCGGGGGTGGCGATGGTGGTGGTGAGGGTGGGCCAGGTGCGGGGGTCTTCGAGGACGACCTGGTGGGGTGTGCCGTCGTGTTCGGGGAAGACGGTGCGCAGGGTTTCGTGGCGCTGGACGACGTCGGTGAGGGCGGCGCTGAGCGCGGGGACGTCGAGCT
>NZ_LGDO01000319.1:0-504 GCF_001279805.1 Streptomyces sp. XY431 | reverse complement strand
GGGTGACGCGGACGCGGTCAGGGCGCTGGTCGACGCGCTGGTCGGTGAGGGTGTGCGGGCACGTGTGATCGAGGTGGACTACGCGTCGCACTCCGCGCATGTCGAGGAGATCCGGGAGCGTCTCCTCGTCGACCTGGAGGGCATCACCCCCCTCTCGGGTTCGGTGCCGTTCTTCTCGACGGTGACGGGCGACTGGCTGGACACCAAGGCCCTGGACGCCGGGTACTGGTACCGGAACCTGCGGGAGACGGTGGAGTTCGGGCGGGCCACGGAGGCGTTGTTGGGGGAGGGTTTCCGGTTCTTCGTCGAGGCGAGTGCGCACGCGGTGCTGGGCGTGGCGGTGGGGGAGTCGGTGGAGGCCGCGGGTGCGGATGCGGTGGTGCTGGGGACGTTGCGGCGCGGGGAGGGCGGCCCGGAGCAGGTGCTGCGTGCGGTGGGTCGTGCGTGGGAGCGGGGGTTGGGGGTGGACTGGTCGGGTGCCTTCCCGGGAGCGCGGCGGGTGGA
>NZ_LGDO01000318.1:0-511 GCF_001279805.1 Streptomyces sp. XY431 | reverse complement strand
TGGTGTTCCCGGGTCAGGGTTCGCAGTGGGTGGGTATGGCGGTGGGGTTGTTGGCGGGGTCGGAGGTGTTCGCGGGGCGGATGGCGGAGTGCGAGCGGGCTCTGGCGCCTTACGTGGACTGGTCGTTGGTGGAGGCTTTGGGTTCGGAGGCGCTGTTGGCGCGGGTGGATGTGGTGCAGCCGGTGCTGTGGGCGGTGATGGTGTCGCTGGCGGAGGTGTGGCGTTCGTTCGGTGTGGTGCCGGACGCCGTGGTCGGCCACTCCCAGGGTGAGCTCGCTGCCGCCTGCGTGGCCGGCGGCCTGAGTCTCGACGACGGGGCGCGGGTGGTGGCGTTGCGTTCCCGTGCGATAAGGGTGCTGGCGGGTCGTGGTGGTATGGCGTCGGTGCCGTTGCCGGTGGATGTGGCGCGGGAGCGGATCGGTGCGTGGGCGGGGCGGTTGTCGGTGGCGGCGGTGAACGGGCCGTCGTCGACGGTGGTGTCGGGTGACGCGGACGCGGTCAGGGCGCTGGT
>NZ_LGDO01000317.1:0-512 GCF_001279805.1 Streptomyces sp. XY431 | reverse complement strand
CTGGCTCGGATCCTGGACGAGGAACGCGGCCGCTTCGACCTCACCCGACCGCCCCTGCTCCGCTTCGCCCTCGTCCGTCTGGGCGACGAGCACTGGCGATTCGCTCTGACGAATCACCATGTCCTGCTGGACGGGTGGTCCCTCCCGCTGCTCTACCAGGAGCTGTTCGGGTTCTACTCGTCCGACGGGAGCGACGCGGCGCTGCCTCGCGTCGTGCCGTACCGGGACTACGTGTCGTGGCTGGCCGGCCAGGACCGCGAGGAGGCCGAGCAGGCCTGGGCCGAGGCCCTCGACGGCGTGTCCGAGCCGACGCTGCTCGTGGATGTCCCCACCCGGACGCAGGCCATGCCCGAGCACCTGTCGTTCGCGCTCCCTGCCGAGCAGACCTCGGCTTTGGTGCTCTGGGCGCGTGATCGCGGTGTCACCCTGAACACGGTGGTGCAGGCGGCCTGGGCGATCGTGCTGGGGCGGTTGACCGGGCGCGATGACGTGGTCTTCGGTGCGACGGTCTC
>NZ_LGDO01000316.1:0-517 GCF_001279805.1 Streptomyces sp. XY431 | reverse complement strand
GATCCGCTCGGTGCGTCGATGGGGTCGATGACGGCCAGTGTGTCGACGGAGATCATGAGGCAGCTGCTGCTGGACGGTACGGGGTCGACGCTTGCGACGACGGTGCCGGGGCAGAACGGTGCGTGGACGTTCGCGGGTTCGGCGGGGCAGCGGGTGTACCTGGACCTGTCCGGGGGGACCTTCGATCTACTCAAGGCACAGGTGTCGGTACTGAAGCCGGACGGCTCGGTGCTGTCGGATTGGCGGTACTGCGGGACGTCCTGCGGTTTCGACACGACGACGTTGCCGGTCGACGGCACCTACACCGTTGCCCTGCGGACCTCCGGTGGTGTCGCCGGTTCGCTCACCGCGAAGGCGTGGACCGTGCCTGCGGATCTTTCGGTGGCTGTCGCGCCGGGTGATGCGCCGTCGGTGCTGACGACGACGGTGCCGGGGCAGAACGGTGTGTGGACGTTCGTGGGTTCGGTGGGGCAGCGGGTGGCGTTCGGGTTCAGTGGTGGGACGCTGGATTCGTTGA
>NZ_LGDO01000315.1:0-522 GCF_001279805.1 Streptomyces sp. XY431 | reverse complement strand
ACTGTGTGGAAGTCCCTGATGGGTGTGGTGTGGTGGCTGTATCTGGTGGTGTGTGAGGTATGCGGATGGTGGTGGGCTGACCGCCACGGGACGGCTGCGCCGGGAAACGGTGCGGATGCAAGCGGCTGAGCTGTTCGAGCAGAGGGTCAAGCCGCCGGAGGTGGCTCGGCGTCTGCGGGTGAGCGTGAAGTCGGCTTACCAGTGGCACCGGTTGTGGCGTGAAGGCGGTGTCGAGGCGCTGAACTCCCGCGGGCCGGGCGGGTCACGGTGCCGGCTGTCTCCACGCTGCCTGGAGAAGCTGGCCGTGTATCTGGAGCAGGGGCCTGCCGCGCACGGCTGGGTGGAGGACCAGGTGTGGACCGCGGCGCGGGTGGTCACGTTGATCGGGCGCAAGTTCCACGTCACGTACAGCGTGTCCGGGGCGACGAGGTTGATGCACCGGCTCGGCTTCAGCCCGCAGGTCCCCGCTCGTCGGGTGGCCGAGCGCGACGAGGTGGCCGTCGCCGTGTGGAAGGAGGTGAC
>NZ_LGDO01000314.1:0-530 GCF_001279805.1 Streptomyces sp. XY431 | reverse complement strand
CGCGGACGCCTTCGGTGCCGGTGTTCTCGGCGGCCTGGGTGACGGGGCCGGTGAGGACGGGGTGCGGGCTGGTCTCGACGAAGACGCGGTGGCCGGTGGTGAGGAGGGTGGTGAGGGCGGTGTCGAAGCGGACGGTTTCGCGCAGGTTGGTGAACCAGTAGGCGGCGTCCATGGTGGCGGTGTCGATGGCCTGGCCGGTGACGGTGGAGATGAGCGGGGTGTGGCCGGTGCGCGGTGCCACGGGGGCGAGGAGTTCGAGGAGTTCCTCGCGCAGGTCCTCGACCTGGGGGGAGTGGGAGGCGTAGTCGACGGCGATGCGGCGGGCCTGGATGCCGTCGGCCTCGCAGCGTGCGGCGAGGGCGTCCAGTTCCTCGGGGGCACCGGAGACGACGACCTGCTCGGGGCCGTTGACCACGGCGATCTGCAGACCTGCCGTGAGGTACGGGGTGATCTGCTCCTGCGGGGCGAGGACGGAGAGCATGCCGCCGCGCCCGGAGAGGCGGGTGATGGCGCGGCTGCGCAGGGCGACG